>CAZYIR010000195.1:0-6490 GCA_964647165.1 uncultured Candidatus Peribacteria bacterium | reverse complement strand
TTCCGCGAAATTTTCACCGGATCTTTTTTGATTTAAACTTTCCATCTATTATAAAATATACTTTACACAAAAAAAAGCAAATTAGAAATTCCGCGAAAAATTTGTATGATAGAAACAAATGAAATTGGAAAAACTAAATTCCGCGAAAAAAATCTTGATTTATGGTTATGGACTGGAAGGTAAATCCAGTGAAAAATTTTTCCGCGAAAAAACTGACGCTAAAATCACCATTTTTGATGAATTTATTGAAAAATTCGCGGGGAATAATGATTTTGAAAACTACGATGTAATCGTAGTTTCCTCAGGAATTAACCGCGAACGAATTCCGGAAAAATTTCGCGGAAAATGTACTTCTAACCCCGAAATTTTCTTCAATAATTTAGATGAAAAATCCCGCGAAAAAATCATCGGGATTTCTGGAACAAAAGGAAAATCCACGACAACTAAATTTTGTGCTGATTTTTTAAAAAACGCTGGATTTAAAGTGGAAATTGGCGGGAATTACGGAATTCCGCTTTTGGATTTGTGGGACAATTTTTTCGCGGAAAAAACTGATTATGTTGTCGCTGAATTATCCAGTTATCAGCTGGAAAACTTGAAAGTTTCGCCACATTTCGCGATATTTTTAAACTTTTTCCCTGACCATCTTGACCGTCATTTGAATTTAAAAAACTACTGGAACGCCAAAGCAAATCTCTGGAAACACCAAAATTCGCGAGATTTCCTGATAATTCCCGAAACCAGTCGAGATATTGCCAAAGATATTGAAACGGAAGCGCAAATAATTTTTGCCAACCAAATTCCCGCGAAATTTTTCGCGGAAAACTCCATTTTCCAAGCTGAACACTGGCTAGACAATTTTGGAGCTGTTTTTAAATTAGCCGAATTGTTAAGTTCTTCATCTAATAAGAGAGAATTAAAAGAGATTGATATAAAAAATGTATTGGAAAAAACTGCACAAAATTTCGCGGGATTACCGCACCGTATGGAATTTTTCGCGGAAAAAGAAGGAATTAAGTTTTATGACGATTCTATTTCAACCAATCCAGATTCCACTTTGGCTAGTGTGAATTTTTTCGCAGACAATCTTGGCGCTATTTTACTCGGTGGACAAGACCGAAAACAAAATTTCGCGAAACTTTTAAAGCGTCTGAAGGAATTGGAAACTTTAGTTATTGTTTTGCCGACGGAATCCCGCGAAAATTTACTGAAAACAATTACCAAAGTTGGTTTAACAAACTTTGTAGATATTGAAAAATGGACCGGATTTGAAGAAATTGTGGAAATTGTAATGTCGCGAACTCCCGCGAAAACTGTTTGCCTGCTTTCTTGCGCAGCTCCGAGTTATGATATTTTTAAAAATTTTATCGACCGCGGAAAACAATTTAAACAAGCCGTTCGCCTTTATGAAACACCAAAAATGTACTGCAATAGCCCGTTGTGTTAAAAATTTCGCGGGAATTTATTTTAATCAAACTTTTTTCGACAACTTTCGCATAATCCGTAAAAAACTAAATCTACTTTGCGTAATTTAAATTTTTTTTCGGCATCTAACTGTCGCGAAATTGAATCTTTATAGTTTAAAGTAATTTCCTCTGCCTCACCGCAAGATTCACAAACTAAAAAATGGTGTTCTTCGTTTTTATTTTCTGGATATACGCATGGCATCACCTGCCCGTTCAAGATATGAGCTAAATCCAAAGCGACATAACGATCAATTAGCCGATAAACCGTTGTTAAATCTGATTTTAAGCCTTTTTTCGCGAGAATTTCCGTAATTTCCGTTGCGGAAAGTGGTGATTTTGTCGCGAAAATAATTCGGCCGACATTTCGTGCTCCAGAAGTAAATCGCCACGCTTTTTTCGCAAATTTTTCCTCAGCCAATTTTATTTTATCTCGCATTTCATCAAGGAAACTAGCAAAAATGCAAAAGACTGGCAAAAGTTTTTTAAAATTTCGCGGAAATCTTTTTTCCCGTCATCAAATATCCATTTTACCGTCCAAAAATGTTCACTACATACCAACCTTTATGTGATTTTTTAAGCCCTATCCCTATTTTTTTCCAACGAATACTAGTCATATTTTGATAATGAGAAGCCGAATTTTTTAATCCCTGTAAAGCCAAATCTAAAGTTGTTCCAAAACTTAAATTTTCTCCAAATTCTCCATGTAATCCGGCTCTTTTTATTCTGTTTTCAAAAGTTCCTTCGGTTGGGCTAACATGTGAAATAAAATCTTTTTCAGCCATTTGATTAGCATAATTTTGCGCGAAATTATCTAATTCTTTATCTGCCCTAAGCGGACGACGACCAATTTGTTGACGAATTGAGTTAACCCAAAACCTCACATTTGGAACACTTTCTCCACTAACCTGAATATCATTTTCTTTTCTGATTGGTAAAACAATTTTTCGCGAAAAATATATGGCTCTGTTAAACAAAATTTCTCCTTCTGTTGAGTTGATTTCAATTACATATCTTCCCCAATCCTTGGGAACTACATCAAACCAAAACTCTTTTTTTTCGCGAGAAAAACGCGGAACGGTTTTATTAATTTTCCCGTTTGGTAAAGTTATATAAATTTCTTTTTCCAAGCGTGTCCCTTGTCCTGACAAAATTCCGTGAAAAGTAATTTTTTCCAAATTTCTAAAATATCGCGAAAATTTTTCAATCTTTAAACGACCGTCTTCCGTATCGGGAAAGGCTTTTTCTATTTGAAAATTTTTAAAAGACACTTTTTTCCAAGCACTAACTTGTGTGTCGAGTGTTCCGTCTTTTGATTCAGCCACAAACAAATCAACAGCTAGATTTTTAAATTCCTTAAAATCAGCAAAAAAATCGTATTTTAACGGCAAAGTCTTTATTCCTCCATAAATATAAAGAACTTTTTGAAAACCATTTTTTTGTGAAAATACTAACTTATGTAAATCATTATATTCCGTGTTTTTGAAATCAAAGAAAACAGTGCTTATTTCCGGCAAAACTCTTACTTCAAAATCGTTTAGAAAAACTGAAGTTGTTCCCGCGAATTTTCGATAATCTTTTGAATCAACCACTTCAATTGTTTCCGTCCGCGATTTTTTATCATCATCCAAAACGACTCCCATATAAAAAGTTCCCGCTTTATCTAAAATTAACGGTACCGCGAAATTTTTTCCTGAAATTTCACCTGAATACATAATTTGTTCTCCAATTTTCCTTTTACCATCAACTTGCTGTAAAAAAATTGTTATTTTTTGGTGTCCCAATTCTTTGGTTCGACCTGAAAAATTTAATACACTACCCAGTAAATATTTTCGCGGAAAATTTCTCCGCATTTCTATGTTAGGAAAAAAATTTTGGGCCAACATAGCTACCGATTCATTGGGGAAAATCGGTAAAGTTTTCTTAGCTAATCTTTTTTTTTTATCTTCTCGCGAATTTCCGCGAATTTCTTCTACAACCTTGACTACTTCTTCCGGAACAACCGGATTTTGAGCTTTTTCTGATAAATTTTCGCGAATAATTTCTGGAACAGGTTGTTTTTCTTCATTTGGATCAGTATATACTTCAAATTCAACATCCAAAACTCCACTACCAAGAGGAGCCAACAATGAAAAAGCTTTTTCTGATAAATCCAGAATCCGATCTTCATGATAGGGACCACGATCGTTTACTCTTACAATCACAAATTTATCACCATGTTTTACTTTTAAACGAGTTCCAAAAGGTAATGTGCGATGTGCAACAGTTAAAGCTTCAGGGTCATATACTTCACCGTTAGCGGTAGGACTACCGGCCAAACTGTGATGATAATAACTGGCTTTTCCTTTCCCTGAATAAATATATTTCTTTTCCCAATTATTTTCCGCGACTTTTTGTGTTCTATAAATAATTTCCGCAACTTCTCCTCTGTTTATCGATTGATGTGGCTCATCATTACCGGCTATCAAACGGTATTTTTTTCCAAATCTAAAAATAGGTTCATACCACTGTTCATCTTCTCCAGCTTCCAAATTTTTCGCGGGAATTCCAAAAGCGACCAATGCCATTTTTAAAAATTCAGCGCGTGTCACTTGGGCCGCCGGATGAAATTTACCATCTGCAAACCCTTTTACTATTTTTTGATTAGCCGCTTCATTTACATAATTAAAAAACCAATCACTACCATTTACATCCGCGAATTTTTTATGACGAGAATTTGGAATTTGATAATGAGCGGCAAGCATAACCATTTTTACCGCTTCTGCTCTGTTTACTGGCTGTAAAGCGCGAAAACTACGCTGACCATCAGTTTCTTTGTATCCTTCAATAACTCCTTCGTCTTGTAGGGACTGTATTGCGTGATAAAAAGGATGTGTCACATCAATATCAATAAACTTTGCTTGAGCATTTGCGTAAAAGAAAAACACGAAAAACAAAAAATAAGCATAAAATTTCGCGGAAAACCAGTTAAATTCACTTTTTTTTATTTTTTTAAACATCTGGGGGGCATTTAATTTCTTTACAATTATAATTATTTAAATTTTTTGGGAAATTTTTTTAGAATTTGATTATTTTTTCCGCGAAATTTTTGAGATTACAATGCTTAAATGATGAAAAAAAATTGTAATAATAACAAAAATGATAACAGATGGGGTATAAGTTTGATTTTTCGCGAAAATTAAATAGAGTCGCGAAGAATTTTTTTTAAATATGCAAAAAGTAGAATTAATGGCTCCTGCCGGTTCATATGAAGCTTTGCAAGCAGCTATAAATGCCGGTTGCGATTCAGTTTATTTTGGAATTACTCAACTAAATATGCGGGCCAAATCTGCCTGTAATTTTACATTGGAAGATTTACAAAAAATCGCGGAGATTTGTCATAAAAACAATATTAAAGCGTATTTAACTATGAATACTCTGCTTTATGATCATGATATCAAGTTAATGAAAACAATTCTTGATGCGGTTAAAAAAAGTCATATTGATTCTATTATTGCAGCAGATATAGCAACCATTCAATACGCTCGCGAAATTGGTGTGCCAGTACATATTTCGGTTCAGTTGTCGGTTTCTAATATTGAAACTGTGAAATTTTGGTCACAATACGCTGAAATTATTGTATTAGCACGAGAATTAGATATGCAAATGGTTAAACACATTTGTGATGAAATAAAAAAACAAAAAATTCGCGGACCATCTGGAAATTTAATGCGAATAGAAGTTTTTGGACACGGAGCAATGTGCGTAGCTATTTCTGGACGATGTGGAATGAGTTTGTTTACAGATAATTCATCTGCTAATCGTGGTGCTTGCAAACAAAATTGTCGAAGAAAATATCTGGTAAAAGACGAAGAAACAGGTAAAGAATTAGTCATTGATAACCAGTTCGTAATGTCTCCCAAAGATATGTGTACAATTGATTTTTTAGATAAACTGGTGGCAACCGGAATAAGCGTTTTGAAAATAGAAGGGCGTGGTCGTTCAGCTGATTATGTTGATACTGTTGTTTCTTGTTATCGTGAAGCTTTAGATGCCTTAGAAAGTGGAACTTATTCCCGCGAAAAAATAAATAAATGGCTTGAAAAATTAAAAAATGTCTATAATAGAGGATTATCAGACGGATACTATATGGGGAAAGAAATCCGTGAATGGAGTGGCTCCGACACCAGTTTAGCTCGCGAAGAAAAAATTTTTCTGGGGATTGTTTCCAATTATTTTCAAAAAATAAAAGTGGCAGAAATTGACTTACAAGCTTTTGATTTACAAGAGGGAGATGATTTGCTTTTCACTGGTCCTAAAACAGGCGTAGTTCGTTCAAAAGTTAAAGAATTACGCGATGCTGATTGTCAAATTGTAAAAAAAGTTCCGCGAAAAAATATTGCCACAGTAAAAGTTTTGGGAAATATCCGTAAACGAGACAAAGTTTATGTTGTTCGAAAAAGAAAATTATCTCAAACAAGTGCTTGTGGTTAAAATTTCGCGGAATGTTTTATCGTTTTCTTCAAAATTTAATTGCATAAAAATGAATAAGAATAAAAAAGCCATTGTTTCTCATTACCGTGATAAATGCATCGGTTGTGGGGTTTGTGCACAAGTTTGTCCACAAAACTGGGAAATGAATGAAGAAGATGGGAAATCAGTTTTAAAGGGAAGCACAAAAAAGAAAAATTGTTTTATAGCGGAAATTGAAATTTTTGATATCGCTGATAATAAAATCGCGGAAGCTAATTGTCCGGTAAAAATAATTAAAGTTAATCAATAAAATTCCACACTGTGCCCCGCTCTGCGGGTGAAGATTTTTTTATTTCCGCGAAAAAAATCAATCAAATTCCTATTCCTGAGTGGGAGGTGAAAAACAAGACCAAATTGAATCGAAGGATCTTCCGTTTGTTTCTTTGAGCCAGCGGAAGCCCCGTTCGACTTCTGGTATTTGAAAAACATTTGTCGCTCAGGGATAGGGAAATATAAAAAATTTCGCGGAGAAATCAATCAATCTCCTATTCCTGAGTGGGAGGCAAAAGGCAAGA
>CAZYIR010000194.1:0-2677 GCA_964647165.1 uncultured Candidatus Peribacteria bacterium | reverse complement strand
ATTCTTTCCCAGTAAACCAAAATTTCGCGGGAAATTTTTGACGAATTGTTATTTTTGTCTAGAATCGGCTCGTTATTTTGACAATACGGCGCGGTAGCTCAGTGGTAGAGCAAAGGACTGAAAATCCTTGTGTCGGTAGTTCAATTCTACCTCGCGCCACCATTAGATTCGTTTTTAAAGTTGGTTCTGTTTTTGTATTTCCGCGAATTTTTTTTAATCCGAACTCAAATCACATCAATGCAGAAGCCTGGGTTCGAACTTAATTTTTTTACAATTAGACTTTTCCTAACTTCAAAACACATTTTTCTCCACCAATTTCCATTTCATCAGAATTAAGATTGGATTTTTCAATAATTCCCGTCGCCAGTGTTTCTCCCGCGATTTTTTCGCGGAATTTGTCAAAAGCACTTTTTAATAGTTCAGAATCAGTCGAGTATTCAATCTTTATTCTGTCAGCAATTTCAAATCCAGAGCTTTTCCGTAAATCTTGAATTGAGCGAATAATTTCTCGCGAAAATCCTTCAATTTTTAATTCTTCCGTGATTTCCGTATCCAGTAGGACAACAACTTCCGAAGTTGCTTCCGCCTCCACTCCGTCTTGCGTGAGGAATCCGTATTCGTATTCGTCGGCACTTAATGTTTCTCCGGCAATTTCAATTTCTCCGTTTTGTAAAGTTTTAAAATCTCCTTGTTTACCTTTAACGATTAGTTCTTGAACTTTTTTACCCAGTCGGGGTCCAACTTTTTTTGCCTGTACTTTGACAATTCTTTTGGCATATTTAGCCAAAATTTCGCGGGAAATTATTTCCACTTCGTGAACATTGGCTTCCGCCCGAATAACAGCCAAATCTTTTTCAGATAATTTAATGTTTTCGCTCGTTTCAATTGCAAACTGCAATTTCGCCAACGGTTGTCGTAATTTAATTTTCTTATTCCCACGAATAAAAGCGGCAAGTCGCACAATCTCTCGCGAAATTTCTATTTTTTTATTCAATTTGTTATCAATCAATTTTTTGTTTGGGAAAGGCATCATTTCCAAATGCACAGATTCTCCGCCAGTCAGATTTTTAAACAACTCTTCCGCGAAAAATGGACAAACTGGGGCTAACACTTTCGCTAAAGTTAGCAAAACATGAAACAAAGTTTCATAACCAGAAATTTTATCTTCGCTCATGCCGTTCGCCCAAAATCTTTCGCGAGATCTTCGCAAATACCAATTATTCAGCTTATCAATAAATTTCGGAATATGTCCCAAAGCTCCATCCAGAGCATAATTATCAAAATTTTCGCGGAAATTTGCCATCAAAACTTGCAACTCGCTCAAAATCCATTTGTCTAATTCATTATTTGTTTGCGGAGTCGGAAAATAAAGTTTAAATCCGGCAGTTTGCGGCATAGGAATTAGTTTCCATTCTTCCGCCTGAACGGGGATTGAATTGGTTATCATTTCCGCTTGGCGAAAAGAGTCTCCGTGCCCACAAACGGTAATCGTTTTCCCGCGAAATTTTCCTGATATTTCATCAAAAAAGTCACGCATTCGTTTTTCAAGTTCCGAAACACTTTCTCCGTCAAAATTTTCGCGGAAAAATCGCATTACACAGTTCCCGACTTTTTGCCCTTCCAGACTTCCAAAATCAGCTTCTCGAACACGATCGTCAATAACTATTTTCCCCGCGAAATTTTTCTCTTTTTTTACAATTTCTGCAGTTTCTCGAGCTCGAATAAAAGGTGAACTAATCAAAACATCGAAATCTGCCAATTTTTTCGCGGAATTTTCTATCTGCTTTCTTCCTTTTTCCGTCAAATGATGTTGATTATCCACTTTCCCCGAATAGATATGCTGAACATTATGCTCGCCTTCACCATGCCGAATTAGTTGAATTTTGGTCGGTTTCCAATTGTCAATATTCGCGTAAGTTGAGAAAAATTGGTAACTCGATTTCAATGGCAAAATCACTTGTTTCAAAACTTCCGCGACTCCGTGCTCGGAAAATCGGAAATTTTCTCCGCGAACTACTGGCGAATTTAACAAATAATACCGCATCGCGTCCGCTCCGTATTTTTCAAAAACTAAATTTGGGTCAGGATAATTTTTCTTTGATTTAGACATTTTTTGTCCATCTTCCGCGAGAATAATCCCGTTGGTAATCACATTTTTAAAGATGTTTTTGCCAAACAGCGCGCAACCTAGAACATGCAAAGTATAAAACCAACCACGAGTTTGATCCAATCCTTCGGCAATAAAATCGGCCGGCTCAAAGTCTTTTAGTTCTCCAGAATTTCCCGCGAATTTTTCCGCGAACGGATAATGAACACTTGCGTACGGCATTGAGCCTGACTCAAACCAACAATCCAGAACTTCAGGAATTCGCACCATTTGTGGTTTTAATTTCGCAGTAAACGAAGAAAGATTGTCTAATGGTTTTCCGCGCAAAGATCCAAGATTTAAATCTTCATAAAGAATTCTTAAAGTCATGGCATGAGTTACGACAGCTATTTTTTTGCCAGAATATTTTTCTTTAACTTTTGTGATAAATTCGCGTAATCTTGTTTGAATTTCTTTTAAAGATTCTCCGTTTGGAGCATCACAAAAACGAATATCAGTTTTTGTTTTTAAATCTGGATATTTTTGGAAAATTTCCTCAGAGGTCATTCCTTCAAAGTCTCCGTGACATTT
>CAZYIR010000193.1:0-19702 GCA_964647165.1 uncultured Candidatus Peribacteria bacterium | reverse complement strand
AAATATTCCTGTGCTACTGTTTCGTTATAACAAAATGGACTGAGTTCGATTGGGAAAAATTCTCCCCACTCGCCAGTTTTTTTCATATGCTCAATTATTTTTTCGCGGAGACGGAAGTATTCTTCTTTGGTATATTGTTTATTTAAAATGCAGTATTGGGCGTGCCGCAGTCCGATACAGCCGAAAAGATTGTGCGAACCCTGAAGACATAATTTTGAATAAAAAATATCATGACATCCTGACCAAATTTGGTCTGAAAAACAAATATTACGAACTCCATCACCAATTTCATGGTTTTCTAAACACCATTCTGCTCCATTTCGCCCCCCAAAAACAGTAAAATCGTAAACATTTTTAACATATCGACCATAAAAAACATGTTTACAATAATGTGAATTAATAATGTCGAAACAATTATAACAATCCTTACTGTTTCTAAGATAATTTCCAGTACAATTTATTGCCTGTTTATCATAACGATATTTTTGGGGAAACTTTGTAATAAATTTCGCGAAATTTTTACGGAGATTTTTATATGACGAATATTTTGATAATTTAAGTTCATTAATTCTTCGTTGAAATTCTTCTTTGTTAGAACATTTTTTATTTAAAAAATAATATTGATTATTTCGCAAATTCACACAACCAAAACAATTACTACAACCTATACAATTTTTTAAAAACCAACTTTCATGACAATTTTCACAATCTTGACTGTATTTTAAATTATAACAATTAAAACAATTTACTGTTTCATAACACAATTCGGATTTTCTTGTTTCCAGTACATCACAAGAATGAGATAAATTATCACAAGTAGAACAATAATAAACTTTTTCACATTTATCTATTTCGAAAGATAAATAACAATCTTTGTTCCATCCAGCCTGGTTTACATATTCACAATTTTCATTACCAACAACAGATCTTGCTAATTGTGGAACTAATTTCATTAATTCTTTAAACTGCTCAAAAAAACTCCGCGAAAAATCAAAATCCCGTGAAAACTTCTGGGCGTCCCATTTGTCACTATACCAATAATCTGGATCATAAATTATGAATGGTTTGTCTTCAGAAAAAACTGAAATAATTTTTTTTCCCGTTCCTTGACATTTCCTAGAATAAATAACTCGCTCATTTCGCCACGCCAGCCTTCGGCGTTGTCGTTCTTCCGGACATAATGTTGGCAAACCGGCACAATCAGAAATTTCGCGAGATTTTAGTTTCGCCAAATCTTCTTCAGAAATTATTCCCATTTTCGCGTAAAATTCTAAATCCTCCGCGGTTATTTCAAATTCCTTCCCCGAAACACGACAAGTTCTTGTTATCATCTGACGCAAATTGTAGCATAAAAACCAAAATCTCGCGAGGAATTTTCTTAAATAATACCTCCTTGCAACTGTCCTTCTATTAGTTCTGTTGCATCATAGAAAAAAATGCTTCTTGTGGAATTGTCACTTTCCCAAATTGTTTTAATCGTTTTTTACCCGCCTTTTGTTTTTTTAAAAGCTTGTTTTTTCGCGTAACATCTCCGCCATATAATTTAGCCGTTACATCTTTTCGCATCGCGGAAATAGTTTCTCGGGCTACAATTGTCCCCCCAATAGCTGCTTGAATTTTTATAGCGAATTGTTGTTTTGGCAAAATTTCCTTTAATTTTTTGCACCACTTCAATCCAATTTTATGAGCATCTGGACGATAAATTATCTGTGACAAAGCATCTACTTTTTCATCTGCAACCAACATATCTAATTTCGCGAGGTTGCCCGCCCTCATTTCAAGCGGTTCATATGACATAGAAGCATATCCGGAAGTTATAGATTTTAAATCATCATAAAAATCGGTTATTATCGAAGACAATGGTATTTCATAAGTGATTTCTGCTCGTAGCGGATCAGGATATTGTAAATTTTTAGAAATTCCGCGTCGCTCATTACATAATTTCATAACACTTCCTATCATATCTTTGGGACAAAAAATATTTATTTTCACCCACGGTTCGCGAATTTCTTTGTAATTACTTCCATCAGGTAATTCTGAAGGATTTGAAATTTTTTGTGTTGTTCCGTTATTTTTTAAAATTTCATATTCTACCGATGGTGCCGTAACTAAAATGTTTAAATCAAATTCCCTTTCCAGTCTTTCTCTAACAATATCCAAATGTAATAACCCTAAAAATCCTACGCGAAATCCATTCCCCAGAGAAGAAGAACTCTCTGGCAAATAAACTAAAGACGCGTCATTTAAAACCAATTTTTCCAAAGATTTTCTTAATAACGGAAAATCATCACCGGAAATAGGGTAAATTCCCGCAAAAACAAAAGGAGTTGGCTCCGAATATCCAGGAAGAGGAAGTGGGTTTTCTTCTTTTCCGCTGTAAACCGTATCTCCAACTTTAGCATCTACAACATTTTTTAAGCCCGTTACAATATAACCAACTTCTCCACATTTTAAAGATTTAGCCGGTTTGTATTCGGGAGACAAAAAACCAACTTCTGTTGGTAAAATATCGCGTTTAGACAAAAGTAAACGAGCTTTTTGGTTTGGAAAAAATTCTCCTTGGAAAACTCGAATTGAACTAACAACTCCTCGATATTGATCAAATGTTGAATCAAAAATTAGAGCTTTTGCTCCCGTTTGTTTAAAAACTTCTGCGTGTTCCGCGAAAATTTGGTTTTCTTCCGGAGCAGGTATTTCCTTAATAATTTTCGTTAATAATTTATCAACATTTTCACCAGATTTCGCGGAAATAGTTAAAATATCTTCAGCTGGAAATCCTAAAAGTGTTTCAATTTCGCTGGCTCGACGAATAGGCTCGGCTGCCGGCAAATCTATTTTATTTAAAACTGGGATTATTTTTAACCCATACTCCATTGCCAAAAAAACATTGGCTAGTGTTTGTGCTTCCACTCCTTGTGTTGCGTCAACAACCAAAATAGCTCCTTCACAAGCCGCCAAACTGCGTGAAACTTCGTAACTGAAATCAACATGTCCGGGCGTATCAATTAAATTCAACTGATATCCTTGCCAATTCATTCGCACCGGTTGCAATTTAATTGTAATTCCGCGTTCTTGCTCCAATTCCATAGTGTCTAACATTTGTCCGTGGGTCATATCTCTTTTAGAAATAGTTCCCGTAATTTCTAATAAACGATCCGCCAAAGTTGATTTACCGTGATCAATATGGGCAATGATACAGAAATTTCTTATCTTGGAAGTCATAAAAACTTTTAAAAATTAATTATTTAATCCAGCCAAATATACAAATTTCGCGAAATTTAACAAGCTGATAACCTTTAAGTATGTTGTGGTTTTGAAAAAATTATTTCTCCGCGAAATTTTCGTGTTACGTGTTAATTGTTAAATATTCCTTGGTTGATTATAAAACAAACTGCTTAAAATAAAAAAATCACTATTTTTGAGGTGAAATTTTCGCGAAACCGCAAAATGGACGCAAGACTTCCGGAATTAAAACTGAGCCATCAGCTTGTTGAAAGTTTTCCAAAATTGCAATCAGCGGACGACTAGAAACAGCTGTCCCGTTTAAAATATGGGCAAACTGACTTTTCCCGTTTTCGTCTTTATAACGAATATTTAAACGACGAGCCTGAAAATCCGTACAAATTGACGTGGAAGTCATTTCGCGAAATTTTCCCTGTCCCGGTAACCATGCTTCCAAATCATATTTTTTCGCGGCAGAAATCCCCAAATCTCCACAACAAACATTTACCACCTGATATGGAATTTTTAATTGTTTTAGAAGATCTTCTTCGATTTCACGAATTTTTTCATGCAATTCTATGCTTTGTTCCGGTCGACAAAAAATAACCATTTCCACTTTTTCAAACTGATGAACACGAAAAATTCCTTTAGTGTCTTTCCCATAACTTCCCGCTTCTCGACGGAAACATGGTGAATACGAAACATACATTTTCGGTTTAGAAAGATCTAAGATTTCGCCCGCGTGAAACGAAACCATTGGCACTTCTGAAGTTCCGATAAGATATAAATCATCTTCTCCGGGATTCACGCAATAATTCTCGTCATGCGCGAAATATCCCGTTCCTTTAATTGCCTCAACTTTAGTTAAAAACGGCGGAATCATTGGATCAAATCCTTTTTTCGCAACTTCTGTAAACGCCCAAAAGATTAGAGCTCTTTGCAACATTGCCAACTCTTTTTTCAAATAATAAAATCGCGAACCGGCGACCTTAGCCGACCTTTCCGTGTCCAAAATATCGAGTTTTTCCGCGATTTCCCAGTGCTCTTTGGGTGTAAAACTGAATTCCGGTTTTGTCCCTTCCGTACGCAAAACAACATTGTCTTCATCTGATTTCCCATCTGGTGCTTCTGGATGTGGAGGGTTTGGTAAAGCAAGTAGAATGGAATCTCGCGAAATTTTCGCCTCGTGTAAAAGTTTTTCTGCTTCCTTTTTGGCCGCAGAAACTTCTTTCATTTTGGCTAAAAGTGCTGTTTTTTCGTCTCCAGAAAGTTGTGGAATCTTCTTGGAAACTTCATTTTGTTGGGCGGAAAGTTTCTCCACTTTTTGCAACTCCTCACGATATTTCGCGTCAAGAATGAGAAGTTCATCAATTTTCGCGGGATTTATTCCTTTTCGTGATAATTCTTTTTGAAATTTCGCGGGATTTTCACGGATTTGTTTGAGATCAAGCATTTTTTCGTTTTAAAAACCGAGTAAAGTATAAATCCTTTGTAAAAAATTGAAAATTAAAAAATAATTTATTCCCGCGAAATTTTACTTATTTCTGTTTATTAGAAAAGGGAGCAAAGAAAAACTTGACCA
Organism: uncultured Candidatus Peribacteria bacterium; assembly: GCA_964647165.1. Lineage (GTDB taxonomy): Bacteria > Patescibacteriota > Gracilibacteria > UBA4473 > UBA4473 > JALVIB01. The sequence goes on along the minus strand of CAZYIR010000193.1, from coordinate 14,898 downwards.
AAACAAAAAATTTCATAATATCGCGCCGATTTAAACCTTTTAAAAATGGCTCGAGTATGTCAACACACCGGGAAACGAACCAGAAGCGGACAAAATCGTCCCTTTTCTTTAAAAGCAACTAAACGAACTTTTCGTCCAAACTTATTTTGGAAGAAAATGTGGAATCCGGAGACCGGACGAGTGGAAAGAATGAGATTATCAGCCAAAGCCATTAAAACTTTGAAAAAACTAGCTGCAAAAGCGGGATTTAAAACAGAAGCTGAAATAGCTGCTGAAAAAGCTAAACTTAAAGGACACAATCCTCAACACACAACCAATAAAGAAAAACACCGTGTCCACAAAATCAAACTTACTCCGAAACAGAAAAAAGAACTAGCGGCTCAAGAAGAAGAAGCTAAAAAGAAAAAAGCGGAGAATTTTGATACTGAAAAAAAGGAAGTTAAATAACCTGATGGAAAAAAGTCCTCAATCAGTGAAAAATTCGCGAAAAGAGGAAAAAAAGTTAAACGCATCTAAAATTCGCGTTGTTATTTTGGAAAATCTAAGATCATTGCATAATGTCGGATCTGTCTTTCGAACTGCCGATGGTGCGGGCTGGGACAAGGTTTATTTATGTGGATATACAGGAGCGCCACCGGACAGAAGAATTGAAAAAGTTTCTCTCGGAGCTGAAGAATTTATTGAATGGGAAAAAATTGAAAACATCGCAGAACTTATTGAGAATTTAAAAAAAGAAGGATTTCAAATTATTGCTTTGGAACAAACCCCCAAGTCCCGCGAAATTTTTAAAGAAAAGGTTTCTAATATTGAAAAAATAGCTTTAATTCTTGGCAATGAAGTTTCCGGAGTTAGCGCTGAAACTTTAGACAAGTGCGATCTCCATTTGGAAATTCCAATGTATGGTCAAAAAACATCACTAAATGTTTCAATTGCTGCCGGAATCGCTCTGTATCTAATGCGGTAAAAAATTTCGCGGAGGTTTTAAGTTTTCTTTCGTCCTTTAAATTCACTCATAGCGTCTCTAAATTCTAAACGGACCGGTGTCCCGTGAAACCCGAATTTTTCGCGGAGTTTGTTTTCTAAAAATCGTCGATAAGTTGAATGAAACGCTTTTTCGTTATTAACATGAAAAATAAACTTTGGCGGAACGGTGTCTGCTTGCGAAACGAATTTTATTTTCCCGCGTTTATTTCCAACCGCCGGCAAAACATGCGAGTGAATGATTTCCGGAATAATTTTGTTTAAACGAGAAGTTGAAATATGTTTTTGTCTTTCCGCGAAAATTCCTTTGGCGGAAGTAAAAATTTTATCAATCCCTTTCCCTGTTTTGGCTGAAATAAACAAAACCGGCGCCCAGGGCAAAAATTTTATTTTCTGAGACAAATAATTTAAATATCTTTCTCTAATTACTTCAATTTCCTCTTCCCACATTTTAATTTCCGGAACTTCGCGAAAATCTGTTTCTTCTTTTCCTCGCGATTTTTCAAGTGCTAAATCAAATTTATTTATCGCAATAATTACTCCTTTCCCGGCTTCCAAAATTTTTCCGGCAATAATTAAATCTTGATGAGTAACTCCGTCTAAAGCATCTAACATCAAAACACAAACATCAGCTTGTTCAATTGCTTTGGCCGTTCTAACCGTACTCCAGTATTCTAATTTTTTTCCAATCTTACCAACTCGTCGCAATCCGGCCGTATCTAATAAAATGTAATTTTGACCGTCTTCATCAACAAATTTCGTATCTACAGTATCACGAGTTGTCCCAGAAACGTTCGAAACAACGCTTAACTTCTGTTTGGCTAATTTGTTTAGTAGTGAACTTTTCCCGACATTTGGTCGCCCCACCAAAGCGATTTTTATTATTTCGTTATCGTTATCTTCTTCCGCGAAAATTTCTTCCAATGTTAAAAAACCCATTAATTGTAATTTGTCTTCTATTTCTGCTGATAGTTCATCTAACCCCACTCGATTTTTCGCGGAGATTATTACCGGTTCTCCTAATCCTAATTTCATTAAATCCCAGTTTTGCAAAGTGGCATCATCAACTTTGTTAGCACACAAAATAACCGGTACTTTTTTATTTTTTCTCAATTTTTCAGCGATAGAAAAATCGTCTGCTGTCAGATCTTTTCTTCCGTCTATTAAAAACAAAATTAAATCTGCATTTTCTTGAGCCAATTCAGATTGTTTTTGAATTTCTTCTTCTAACGAATCACCAACTTCATCTGTTAACCCGGCTGTATCAACCAGAAAAAAATTATATTTTCCCTGTTTGGTTCGAATGTTTGAATTAACTTTTTCAATTAAATTATCACGAGTTGTTCCGGAGATATTGGAAACAATAGATTTTCTTTCTCCTAAAAATAAGTTAAAAAGCGTTGATTTCCCAACATTTGGACGACCTATTATGGCAATTGTGGCAATTTTTCTTTCCATCAAAGAGCAACATATCAATTCCCGCGAAAAAAGCAATATTGAAGTCTTTTATAATTATTAGTTATGGAATTTCCGCGAAATTTTGATAAAAAATAAAATTTCTTCTCTGATTTAAAAGAAAAAATTGACAAGCACGACCAAAATCATACAATCCGCCCGAATTTGAGTTAAATTTTATCTAATGAAAAAAGATATTCACCCACAAATGCATCCTGTTATTTTTCGAGACGCTGGTGCCGGGGTAGAGTTTAAAGCTATGTCAACCGCCACTTCTAAAGAAAAAGAAACAGTTGATGGTGTAGAGTATTATGTTATTCAGCTTGATGTTTCTAGTGCCAGTCATCCTTTCTTTACCGGAAAACAAAAACTTGTGGATACTTCTGGACGAGTGGAACGATTCAAAAAACAAATGGCAAAAGCCCAAAAAGCAGCTTAATTTAAAATTTTTACAAAATGTCTAAAAAACCAGTACCTTCCAAAAAACAAGCTCCTTCTTCAACCGGATCTCGACACGGTGCTTATGTTCGAAAAGCGCGAAAAAAAATCTCAAACAAATTGGTTTTAAGTAAATGTCCCGATTGTGGGGCAACCAAATTAGCACATTTTGTTTGTGAAGAATGTGGAAAATACAACGGAAAACAAGTTATTTCTCCCAAGAAATTTAAAACAACAACTCCTGTTCAAGAAATTGCCGCTTAATAAAAATTTCGCGGAAATACTGTTTGGTTGTTTGATTTTTTAAGAAAAACCGTATGGATAAAAAAGAAGTGCGCCGAACCAGCAGGATTATTGCCGTGGAAGCACTTTTTGCTTATTTGGAAAGAAACGGAAAAATTTCAGCCGAAGATGCTTTACGGCATGTTATTTCAGAAGTAGAAAAAAAAGAAAATGATGAGTTTGCGCGAAAAATTGTCCAAGAAGCAATAACCAATTCCGCGAAACTAAAAATTGTAATTAAAGCTTTCGCTCCTGATTTCCCTTTTAATAAAATTGCGCCAATAAATCGTGTGCTGTTGTTATTGGGACTGGCCGAAATGAAATATATCAAAACCCCACCAATTGTGGTTATCAATGAATATATCGAATTAGCAAAGATTTTCGGTGAACAACGATCTGCGGGGTTTATCAATGCTGTTCTGGATTCTTTCCGTAAAAACGCCAAGCTTGAAAGTTCTGATTAAAAAATTCGCGGGAAATTTTGACTTTTGGCTTTTAACTTTTAACTTTTAAGCGTGCTTAATAAATAAAATGGCAGAAATAATCTCCGGTCGCGATATTGCTCAAAAAATTATTGAAACTGATTTAATTCCGCGTGTGAAAAAATTAAATTCCCGCGAAATTTTTCCTAAATTAGTAGTAATTTTGGTCGGTGATCATCCTGCTTCGGCGAGTTATGTGCGACAAAAAGAAAAATTCGCGGAAAAAGCTGGAATTATTGCGGAAACTTGGAGATTTCCCGAAACTATCACGGAAGACGAAATTCTCGCGGAAATTGAAAAATTTAATAATGATGACGAAATTCACGGGGTGATTGTGCAATTACCTTTGCCAAAAGCTATTTCCGTGGAAAAAATTCTCGCGAAAATTGATCCCCAAAAAGATGTGGACGGATTTACGGCGGAAAATGTTGGAAAACTTTTTCTCAATGAGCCGTGTCTGCAATGCTGTACGCCAAAAGGAATTATTCGAATGATTGAGGAAAGTGGCGAAACTCTGGAAGGGAAAAAGGTGACGGTTATCGGGCGGTCAAATATTGTGGGGAAACCGGTCGCCGCTTTGGCTTTAAACAAGAACGCAACTGTCACAGTCTGTCATTCGCGGACAAAAAATCTCGCGGAACATTTGAAAAAGGCCGATATAATAATTGTCGCAGTTGGTCGTCCAGAAATGATTAAAGGTGAAGATTTACCGAAAGGGTGTGTTGTTATCGATGTTGGAATTCATCGCAAAGAAGACAAATCTCGCGAAAGAGGCTGGAGATTATGCGGAGATGTTGATTTCCAGTCGGCAAAAGAAGTTGTCGCGAAAATTTCACCAGTTCCGGGAGGAGTTGGACCGATGACGGTTGTTAGTTTGATTGAAAACACTATTGAGGCAGCGGAAAACAAACTCTAAATCTTATTTCCTCACCGCAGAACGGGACACAGCGCGAAATTTTAAGATAAAAAATAAAATTCTTTATTTGGATATATAGCCTTAAGTTCTTTCGGCGATAATTTCCCAAGCCAAATCCCTTCTACTTCCATACCATTTATTAAGTTAAAATACTCCTCTCCGATTAGAGCTTTTATTTTTTTATTTATTTCTAAAATAAGGTAATTTGCAATATATTTTGGAGTTATTTGCAGGGTTTCAAGTAATTCATTTACCATTTTTTGAGTATTCTCCATATTCTTTGCAACAATTTCATTAATCTTTTGTTTTTCTTCTTTATGGTGTTCACCAATTCCTTGTAAAGAAACCGCTATTTCTTTTTGAACAGCATTATTTATAAAGTCCACAATTATTAAAATTGCCGCCTCTTCTATAATTCTCCCTTTTCTTATTTCTAATAAATATTTTTTTTTCTTAAAATTTTTTTTGCCAATTCAATGTTTTCGGGAGATGTGGATAAAATATTTTTTTTCATTTTCCCCAAGTGGTAATATATCATACACAACATAACATTGTTGCTCGCTTTGTCAAACAGCTTTTGGATTTTTTAAAAAGCTCCGCGAAATTTTAAGATGAAAAAAATAAATCCTGACTCAATTTTATTTCTTAGAAAAAACGATCTTTTAAGGTTTATTTTTGTCTATTTCTATTTTCTTCCTGAGATACAAAAGTCATAGCCGGGATCTTATATTTTCTGGTGTCTTGATTTAAACGAGTCCAAAACCCATTCTTTTTAACAACATTACCCGGAGGATTAAAATTTCGCGCAAATTCAGGATATTTTTCAAAAACCGCTTCCGCGATTTGTTTCCAGTAAGGAGCTATTGAAAGTGTTCCAAAACTTCCTGCTTTTAAGTTTTTTCCGTTAGCGTTCCCTGTCCATCCCAAAATTGTTACCTTTGGGGTATAGCCAACGACGAAATTGTCTACCGGATATTCTTTTCCGCGAATTTTTTTGGTAGAAGTTCCCGTTTTGGAGGCAATTGGAGAATTTTTTGGTGTTAAATTATTACGCCATGTCCCAGCAGGACGCAGAAATCTGTTGGAAATTATGCTGTTTACAAAAAATCGCGCGTCTTCTTTTACAAATCTTTTGGAACTATGATTACAGATATTGTGAATTTTTTCTCCGGTAGTTGTTTCTATGTTTAAAATCGGACAAATTTCGCGCAACTCTCCTGTTCCCAAGGTCGCATAACCATTAGCTAAATTCATCATTTTAATTGGAGCTGTCCCTAAAGCCAAAGTCCACCCAAAAACATGTTTCGGATAATTTCTGTTTATATTGAACCCGAAAACCCGATCCAAATATTTTCGCATAACTTTCTCTCCACCGGCAATATAAAGAGCTTGTGCCGCCGGCACATTTCGCGAAGTTGCCAAGGCCACCTGCGCGGGGATTGCTCCCATATAATGTCCATCTGAGTTTTGAATAATTTTTCTTTCGTTGGCAAATCGAACTCTGGTGTCCCACATAATCGTTTGTGGAGCAAAACCTTCTTCAAACATCTTCGCGTAAATAAAAGGTTTGATTGTCGATCCAGTTTGTCGCCTGCTTTGTAACATATCAACTTGCCCGTTAATCTCATTATTCCAATAATCAACAGAACCAACCCACACCAAAGGTCCTCGTGTTTGATGATCTAAAATCAGAAAGGCAGCATTTTTCGCGGAAAATTCTTTTTCCAAAGTTGGTGCTGCTTCTTCTCGAAGAAATTTTGAAACCGCTTTCTGTAAATCTTTGTCCAAAGTTGTCTTTACCACTAGTCCCCCAGGATAATCTATCAAATTAATTCCTTTTTTAGTTAAAAATTTTTCTACAAAAAATCGAAAATGTTGAAAATCACTATAAATAAAATTTTTTCTTCTTGGTAATTGCATGTTATAAAGTTGTTCCCAAACTTCCGCGATTTTTTCTTTTGAAAGATGATGTTTTTCGGCATAAGCAAACAAAATTTCTTCTAAACGACTTTTTTGATAATTTTTGTCGTTCAAGGGAGAACATTGTTTCTTTTGTGGAAGTGAGCACTCACCCAACCAATCTCGAATATAATATTTTCGCGACAAAATAACTGGATTTTGCGGAAACATCGCCAAAACCAAACTTTCGGCTAACGATAAATCTTGTGGATTTTTGTCAAAATAAAATTTCGCGGAACTTTTTACCCCTGACAAAGTAGCCCCGTAAGGAGCTAAATTTAAATACATTTCCAAAATTTCTTCTTTGCTCATTTTGACTTCTATTCCCAAAGCGATAAAAGCTTCGCGAATTTTTCTTAAAAAAGTTTTTTCATCTGTTAGAAAGGCCTTTTTAGCTATTTGTTGTGTAATAGTTGAACCACCTTGAACAACTTTTCCGGCCTGAAAATTGGCAATCGCCGCCCGTAAAATTCCACGCAAATCAAGACCAAAATGTTTAAAAAATCTCTTATCTTCGGCTAAAACAGTGGTTTCTTGTAAATATTCTGAAATTTCTTCTAAATTACTCCATTCTCGGTTTTGATTATTAAATGAACGATAAAATTCGTTCCCATAACGATCTGTAAAAATAACCGAATAAGGTAAATAATATTTGTTAAAAGTTTGTCCCGCGAAAAAATCATCTTGAAATTTATAAAACAAAAAACCAAGACTTCCGCCCGCCAACAAAAGCGCTAATAAAAACAATATTACTAATCGTTTTAACCATTTTCTTTTCATCTAGTAATTATACCTGAAAAAAGGTGTTTTTTCAAATCTCTTGCGGATTTTTTCGCGGAAAATAAAGGCCTTTAAAAGTTTGGCACAATATTTTTAGAATATTTTTTCTTTAAAATTTTAAATAATCTCATTTCTGGTGAATCCTCACCAAAAACATCTTTTATTGCTAGATAAATTCCCTGTTCTGCGCAATATCCTTCAAGTTTTTGTGATTTTTCAAAACGATAAAGCAGGCGTTGTTTTATCTTAATTTCATCTAAATTTTGTCTTAAAAATTTCAAAAAGGAAATATAATTAAGTTTTGTTGTTTTGTAATTCCCAATATCACCTACTACAAACAAAGCAAGAATAGCCACCAAAGTGGAAACGCCAAGCTTTTGTAAATCATCAATTCGTAAAAATTCTCCAACCAAAAAACTTACCGTCCAAACCAAAATAGATGCCGCTGAAATAGAAATGATTTCTACGCGATTTTTTATTCTCCATTGCAAATAATTAACTTTATCAAGATTATTTAACAATTTTTCTGGACTTTTTTTACAATTTAAACACTCTGTCATTTGTTTTCTTTTAACAAAAAACAACAACAAAGTCAATGTTCGGGTTTATTTATTGTTTTCTGGAATTAAAACCGCTTTAATTCTGCGAACTCCGCGTGAAGAAGCTTGCTCTTTTTTTATTTTAAATGTTCCCATATCTCCCGTCTTTTCAACATGTGGTCCTCCGCAAATTTCTCGCGAAAATTCACCAATCGTATACATTTTTACTTTTTCCCCGTATTTATCACCAAAAAGTCCAATCGCTCCGCGATTTTTGGCATCTTCCACTGTTGTTTCTTCGCAAGAAACCGCAATATCCGACCGAATGGCTGAATTAACATAATCTTCTACCGCTTTTTTTTGTTCTTCTGTCAATTTTTCTGGGTGACTAAAATCAAACCGAAGGCGCTCTGGAGTAATATTTGAACCACGCTGTTCAACATGGTCCCCCAAAACTTTTCTTAGTCCGGCATGTAAAAGATGGGTTGCTGTGTGAAGACGCGTTGTTTCAATAGAATTATCACCAAGTCCTCCTTTAAATTTCTTTTCTGCTCCGGCCCGCGATTTTTCTTGATGTTTTTTTTCGGCCTTTTTAAAACCGTCCAAATCAACAGTTAATCCTTGTTCAAATGCTAATTCCTCAGTCATTTCAACCGGAAATCCAAAGGTTTCGTACAACCAAAAAGCTTTTTTCCCCGAAATCTCTTTTTTATTAGAAAATTCGCGGATTTTTTCAGCCAATTTTAAGAATTCGCGCTCTCCTTGTTCCAGTGTTTTGGCAAACTGTTTTTCTTCAATTTCCAATTCTTTTAAAATGAAATCTTTATTTTTTAATAATTCCGGATAATGATCCTGTAGTGATTTAATAACTTCTTCGGCCACATCTCCCGCGAATTTTTTTTGTATCCCTAACTTTCGCCCGTGACGAATCGCACGACGAATTAATCTTCTCAAAATATATCCTTGATCAAGGTTAGAAGGAACTATTTTGTCGGCCAACAAAATAACCGCTGTTCTCAAATGATCGGCAATAATACGAGCCGAATTACCGATTTTTGTTTGTGCAGTCGGATTTTCAATAATTTCTGGTTTTTGAGCAATTTCAGCTATTTTTTTCAAAATTTCGCGAAAAACATCCGTTTCATAAACCGATTTTAGTCCATTTAAAACAACAATAGTTCGTTCCAAACCCATTCCGGTATCAACATTTCTTTGAGGCAACTCCGAAAGAGAACCGTCTTTCTCGCGATTAAAAGTCATAAAAACATCATTCCATATTTCAACCCAGCGCGGATCTTGATGTGTATCTTGAAAGTTTTCTGGTGCTTTTTCGTCTCCCGTCCAATAAAACATTTCCGTATCTGTTCCACAAGGTCCAATTTCTCCTTTGGCCCACCAATTATCTTTTTTTCCTAAATAAGCTATTTTTTGAGGCGGAACTCCCATTTCTATCCATTTTTGCGCAGTTTCTTCATCACGAGGAGCGTCTTTGTCTCCAGCAAAAACAGATACCGCTAATTTTTCAGCCGGTAACCCCAATTCTTTTGTCAAAAACTCCCAACTCCAAGTAATTTGTTCGTCTTTAAAATAATCTCCCAACGACCAATTTCCCAACATTTCAAAAAAAGTAAGATGTGTTGCATCACCAACTTCATCAATATCGCCGGTTCTAATGCATTTTTGAACATTAGCCAATCTTTTCCCAGCCGGGTGTTTTTCTCCCATTAAATAAGGAACCAATGGATGCATTCCTGAATTATGAAATAACGCTGTTGGATCATTATCAGGGATAACCGAAGCGCTCGGAATAATGGCATGATCATATTTCTTCCAAAAATTTAACCATTTTTGACGAAGCTCGGAGGCAGTTATTTTCATTTTCATAGTAAAATTTCGCGGAAAATTTAGCATAGATTTTGATTTTTGCGAAATTTTATCAATTAACAAGCAATTTTCAGGTAAACTAATTTCCCTTTCCGTAAATATAAATTGATTTTCCGCGAAATTTTTTTAGACTTCTGAGGCTGATGGAAGATAAAGCACAAAAGGTTATAATTGATTTTCAAGAACTGGAAAAACAGTTGGCTGATCCGGAAATTTTTTCTAATCCGCAAAAAGCAGCGGACATTGCTCAAAAAAGAAAGTCTTTTCTAAAGAAATATGAAATTGCCAAAGCTTATTTGAAATTTTTCAATCAAAAAAAGGAAGCCGAAAATATTTTGCGCACAGACAAAGACGAAGAAATGCAAGAATTCGCGAAACTGGAGTTAGACGAAGCCAAAAATCAACTTCCCGTCTTAGAAGAACAACTTAAAAAGGAACTAATTCCTCGAGATCCAAATGATGAAAAAAATGCAATTATTGAAATTCGTCCTGGGACGGGAGGTGATGAATCTGCTCTTTTTGCGTCAGAATATGCTCGCGCTCTTTTAAAATTCGCGGAAAACGAAGGGTTTTCTGTTGAAATTTTATCTGAATCAGTCAACGAAGGAGGCGGAATAAAAGAAATTATTTTTAAAGTAAATGGATTTGGTGCATATGGAAAACTAAAGTTTGAAGGAGGTGTACATCGTGTCCAAAGAGTTCCTACCACCGAAAGCCAAGGGCGTGTTCATACTTCCGCGATTTCTGTTGTTGTGATGCCCGAAGTTGCGGAAAGTGTTATTGAAATAAAAGATTCTGATGTACGAGTAGATGTTTTTCGCGCTTCAGGGTGTGGTGGACAATCTGTTAATACGACTGATTCTGCCGTTCGTTTAACTCATTTGCCAACAGGTTTAATTGTAACTTGTCAGGACGAAAAATCTCAATTAAAAAATAAAAATAAAGCTTTTAGTGTTTTGCGTTCACGCCTGTTTGCTTTAGAAGAAGAAAAGAAAATGAAAGAACTCGGAGAAAAACGATTGGTTCAAATCGGATCCGGAGATCGTTCTGATAAAATACGAACTTATAATTTTCCTCAAGATCGAGTTACTGACCATCGAATTGGACAAAATTTCAGCAATCTCCCCGGAATCATGGAAGGAAATTTCGCGAAAATTATTGAAGCTCTACAACTGGCCGAACAAGAAACCTTGCTGGAAAAAAACAAATAATTTCCACCGCGAAATTTTTAAAAAAAACATAAACTCTTTCTTTTTTTCTGTTTAAAAACCAAAATTTCGCGGAAATTATTGTCCCAATAATTTTTCTTGAAGTATTTCTTCTACAGGGTTGAGTAATAACGAAATAGAAGACACTAAGTCTCCGGCTGTAGGGCGCATTAAAATAACCCCCTGTGTGGAACGACCTGATGTTTTAACGCTTTCCAAAGGAACACGAATCGTTTGTCCTTTTTTAGAAACAATCAATAAATCTCCAGTTCGTCCTTTTTCAATAACTCTGGCCCCCGCGACTTTTCCGGTTTTAGCGGTAATGTTAGCTACTTTCACTCCGCTTCCTCCGCGTGCTTGTCCTCTATATAACTCTACTGGGGATTTTTTCCCTAATCCGTTTTCCATCACGACTAATAATTCAGCGTCAGAAGTACGCAAAATATCCATTTCTACCACCTCATCATCTCCCTTTAATTTAATTCCGCGAACACCGGCCGCACTTCGTCCCATTGTTCGAACATCACTTTCTGGAAAACGAATGGATTTTCCGTTTTTGGTAACAATAAAAACTTCATCTTCGCCACTTGAAACACGAGTCCAACGGAGTTCTTCTCCAGGTTTTATTTTTTGTGCAATTAATCCAGAACGACGAATGTTTTGGAAATCCGTTAAGGCAGTTTTTTTAACAGTTCCTTTGGTTGTACAGAAGAAAATATATTCTCCAATGGAACGCGAAAGATTTAAAATTTCAGTTACTTTTTCATCCGGCTGTAGTTGCAAAAGATTAACAATAGGAGTTCCCTTAGCGGTCCTTCCTGCTTCTGGAATCTCATACATCGGAAGTTGAAAAACTCGTCCAAAATTTGTAAAAAATAATAATTCGTTATGATTTGTCCCAAAAACAGATTTTAAAATAGTATCTTCTTCTTTAGTTTTTGCTCCAATAACTCCAACTCCTCCTCGTTTTTGTTTACGGAAAGAAGAAGGTGAAATTCTTTTTATGTAATTTTGTTGAGTCAGAACAACAATCATTTCTTCGTCGGGGATGGTGTCTTTTGCTGAGAATTTCCCCAAAGCTTGCGGATGAACAACTGTGCGACGTTCATCTCCATATTTTTTAACGACTTCTCGCATTTCTTGTTCAATAATGTCTTGTTGTTTTTCGCGAGATTTTAAAATTTCGTTTAGTTCTTTAATTAATTCACGCAATTTAGCCAATTCATCTTCTATTTTTTTGCGTTCAAGTCCGGCTAATGTTTGCAATCTCATTTCCAAGATTGCTTTTGTTTGTTTTTCTGATAATTTAAATTTATTTATCAAGTTCTCAGCTGCAATTTCTTTGGTTTCTGATCCGCGAATTATTTCTATTACTTCATCAATATTGTCCAAGGCAATTTTTAATCCTTCTAAAATATGAGCTCGAGCTTCCGCGATTCCCAAATCATATTTGGTGCGTCTTTGAATAACCTCAAAACGGTGATCCAGAAAATGACTTAAAACATCTTTAAGGTTTAAAAGTCGCGGATTTATACCATCCACCAAAGCAATCATATTAAGATTAAATGTTTTTTGTAAAGGAGTTAGCTTAAATAATTGATTTAAGATTTTTTTGGGAAAAGCGTCTTTTTTTAATTCAATATAAATTCTAATTCCATCACGAGAAGATTCGTCTCTTAAATCTGAAATTCCCGCGATTTTTTTATCTCGTACAAGTTCCGCTATTTTTATGATTAAATCAGCTTTGTTCACTTGATAAGGAATTTCAGTTACCACTATGGCATGTTTTCCATTCTTCCCAATTTCTTCTATATTTACTTTGGCTCTCATCACAACTCCACCTCGACCCGTTTTGTACATTTGAGCAATTGTCCCACCATCATAAATTTCCGCGGCCGTTGGGAAATCAGGACCTTTTACAAATTTTAGAAGATCGTCAATTGTGGAGTCTGGGTTTCGCATTAAATGTAAAGTGGCATCCACAATCTCTCCCATATTATGTGGAGGAATGTTTGTAGCCATTCCCACAGCAATCCCCATTGTTCCGTTAAGAAGCAGTTGAGGTAAAATTGTTGGCAATACTGACGGTTCTTTGGCTGTTGCATCATAATTTGGTCGGAAATCAACAGTATTTTTTTCAATATCAGCCAACATAGATTCGGCAATATGCGTCATTTTTGCTTCGGTATATCGCATTGCCGCTGGATTATCACCGTCAATTGACCCAAAGTTACCTTGTCCGTTTACAAGCGGGTATCGTAAAGAGAAATCCTGAGCCATTCGAACCATTGCCATATAAACCGACGAGTCTCCATGCGGATGATATTTACCAAGCACCGCACCAACCACTGTCGCGGATTTTCGATATTTAGCACCAGCCCGTAGTCCGTTTTCATGCATGGCGTAAAGAATACGACGATGAACAGGCTTCAGTCCGTCTCGCACATCCGGCAGAGCTCGTGAAACAATCACACTCATTGCATACGCGAGAAACGAGGTTTCCATATCATCGACAATGTCGATTTTCGGTCCATCATATTCTTCAACAGGCAGAAGTTCTAGCTCTTCATTTTCTGTTTCCCCTGAAAATTTCGCGAAATCTTCTTTGTTTGAATCGTCTAGGGGAAGTTGGTTGTTGTTTGTTTCGTCTGTCATATTTGATTAATCAAAAATATCAGCAGAATTCTAGAGTTTTTTAGGAAAAATTCAAACCAAAAAACTTTAGGTTATGACTTTTGTATGTGTTTAAATAAATTAAGTTTGAATTTATTTTTTTCTAATTAAATTCCCGCGAAATTTTCCAATCAATATTCAAAAATAAAAACAGAATTAATAAAATTATACCATTTTCACTTGCCATAAATTCCCGCGAAAAAATCCACAAAAGAAAGATTATTAAAATATATAATTTTGATCTTTTGGCGTGTAAATAATAAGAAAAAACAAAAAGCAAAAGCATTGCAAAAACTCCTAAAACGCCTTGCTCAAAGAGTGTTAATAAAAAACCACTATTTGGAGTTTGTAATTTTGTAAGTGGAATTAAGTACTCACTACTTTGCTGTAGAGCTGGTAAAAATTGACCTTGCCCAACTCCAAATAAAATTTCGCGAAAATTTAACCAGAAATGAGGAATCGTTGTTGGTAGACTTACTTTATAAATTCCATGCACAAATAAGCGTGCGATAAAAAATCCCGCGAAAATTACAATTCCTAGAATATCTGGAGAAGGTCGTCCTCGCCGATAAATAAAGACTTTTCTTGAGAAGAGCAAAATCATTAGAGATAATAATTGAAAAATTAAATTATCACTCTGAAAAATTACAAATAAGTAAGCAAACTGCATTGCTGTGCGGGCTAAAATTTCGCGGAGCTTTGGATTTCTTTTCACTTGTAAAAAAGAAAATGATGTTGAAAAATCAGACAAAAACGCTAATCCCAAAACAGACACCAAGGCTAGTAAGTCTTGTGAGATGTTTAATTCTGGTGCAATTTCCGCGATAAAAAATCCTGTTAAAACTCCCGCCATAATTAATGAGTTTTTATAGAGATTATTGGGAAAAAGCTTTTGGTTAATGGGAATTGTAAGCATTCCTATCGCAAAAATTGGAAGAAAAAGAACTGAAAATTTAAATTCTCGCGAAAAAAATGAAATCAGTAGAACAATTGTTAGCCACAATCCAACAGTTTTGGTTCCGTTCCAAAGCCTCGCGAAAAATTCTTTGTTGGAATTTTTTTGTAGAATTTGAGCAATCAACACTACCAAAATTCCGATAAAGGAAATTGGTAAAACCACTTCCGTTTCAGGAAAATACGCTCCAACCGTTAATGAACTCTTTCCTAAAAAAATTCCTTTCGGGAGCCAAAAAGTTAACCAAAAAATAATTACCCCTACCCAGACCAATACATGTGATAACTCTTTTTTATTGCTGATATACAGAGAGTTGTTCATGTTTGGAGAAGGAAAGATGTTTTGA
>CAZYIR010000192.1:0-1897 GCA_964647165.1 uncultured Candidatus Peribacteria bacterium | reverse complement strand
TCTTCTAATGTCAACTTCTCAAAATATTCCTCAGATTTTTTTGTGCCAACCTCCTTAACCAAAGCCACAACAAGGGCTATACCTTTCAAAAAATTTTCAACTTTATCGGCAGAAATTTTTAATACCTCCACCGCTCGCCGGTGAATCTCACTTTCCCCGATCAAATCAGTATAAACCTCTCGAACAATTCTGGAAATTTCACCTAAACCCTCTTCATTGTTTAATCCAAATTTACCGGCCAAATCAATTATAGCCCTTTTTACACTCTCATCTCCCAATCCCAACTGAATATTGACCGGCAAATAATCATATTTTTTAAACCATTCCGCCACCTCACCGTTCAAATCATCATCCATCTTCCAATGCACACTGGCCATAGAAGGAGTTGCTTGTAATCTAATTCTATCCGCCTCAGACAAAGCGCTTAAATCAACCCTTTTGTTTTCCCACTCTTCTTCTCTTTCTTTTAAATCCAAAACATCCGTTTTTTGCTGACTGGCTTTTTGAGCCACCTTTTCAATAACAGGTCCTTTTTTTTGGGCTGTAATTTCTTTTTTCAAAACTCCCCTTTTGCCATCTTCTTCTATATCCACCCTCCCTTCCACTTGCCTCAAGCCACCTTCCCACTCCTTCAGATTTACCACTTTCCCTCCGGAAATATTTTCCGACTCACTTTTCATCGCCTCCGCACCGCTTTCCTCTTTTAAATTAACAACATTTTTTTGCCTGGATAAACCTTCCCAAGAGATTTTCCCATCCGGACTGATAACCATCCTTTGTTTTCTCGGCTGTTTTTCAAAACGCTCCTTATCAAAATTTCCCTCATTTTCAATATTTTTTTTGTCTTTACTTTTTACTTCAATGTCTTTTTTCACAACACTATTTTCTCCGCCAACTTGTCTCTTAGCAGTTTCTTGTTTCTCTCTGTAAACATTTTCCTCTTCATTTATTTTACCCTTTTCACTTTGATGTTTTTCTGTTTGACCATCAACCGTGTCAGCCGGTAATTTCACCGCTCTCGCTTTCAATCTCTCCAACTCTTTAGCCCTCTCTTTTTCCGTCTTCGTTTGTTTACCTTCCAACTTCACCGCTCTCGCTTTCATTTCCTCCATTTTTTTTTGCTCCTCCAACTCCTTCTGTGTCATCTCCCCTTTTAAAGAAACAATTTTCTTCTGCTCAAAATCTACCCCTTTCCCAAGATTACCATTCTCAATTTTATCATGAATACTTTTTCCACCATTCTTTCCAAAAGCACTTTTTCCTCCCCCACTGACACCACTCCCTAAACCAACACCATTGTCATTATTTACCGCTCCCGCGCTAAAACTACCAACTCCGTCACCACCGATTGACCCGCCACTATTCCCATTTTTATTTAATTGTCCATTTTGATCCTCCATTTTTTTATTCTTTATTTCAATAAACTTGTTTTATTTTAATTATCCTATTATATTTTTTAAGACAACCTTACCGCTTCTTATCAAATTCCACCTTAATTATATTCCCCTAAAACTACCTTAAAAATTTTTAACCGGCACATACTGGTTTTAACCGGCGAATGCTGGTTTTGACCAATAAATGCCAATTTAAATTCTTAAATTCCAACCAATCAGTTCCTTATCGGTCTGCCATCCGGACCAAATATCACCTTTTCTCTCACTCTATCACCTGATCCCGAACCACCGGAAACAATTTTAATATTGGATTGCTGACCGCCCTGTTGATTATTATCCGGCCGCGTCCTTATTCCTCGTAGCTCAGTTCGCGCCCCCTCGCTCATCGCTTTTAATATCATCGTATCCAGTTGTTTTGTAGTTAACCTGTCTTTTTCCGGTTTATTACTATGATATTTGGCAACTTCTTTAGCTATTTCCACCGCCCTATCTCCGGTCTCTTC
>CAZYIR010000191.1:0-7277 GCA_964647165.1 uncultured Candidatus Peribacteria bacterium | reverse complement strand
AAAAGCTCTTTTTTCGCGGGATTCCACTCAAAATCTTCAAAAACAAATTCTTTAATTTCCGTTAAAGGATTTTTCATCAAATAAATTCTAGTGATTTTTTTTAAATAGAAAAATTTAAACTTTCAAACAAAAATAATTTGTTGAAAATCATTAAAAACTTTATTTCAAAGTTATAAAATTTCGCGGAAAAACTCTGACAAATAGTTGACATCATTTACCAGTAGCTTAAAATTCGCGAGAAAAATTTATCAAATGGCAATTAAAAATGTGACGGCAACGCGAATGACTATGCTTAAATTAAAAAAGCAAGCAGTTGTGGCTAAGCGGGGACACAAACTTCTGAAAGATAAACAAGATGGTTTAATGCAGGAGTTTTTGAAAATTGTTCGTCAAGCAAAGGATTTGCGAATGGAAGTTGAAAAAGCTTTAAAAGAAGCCAATACCGCTTTTTTAAACGCCCAAGCTTTAATGCCTAAAAGTTTTTTAAAAAACGCTTTATCAGTACCTACCCAAAAAATGTCTTTGGACATTGAAACGAAAAATATTATGTCGGTTAAGATACCGGTTTTTAATTTAAATATCGAAAAAGGAGGAAGTGGATACGGATTTTTTCAAACTCGTGGAGAACTTGATATTGCTATTCAGCAATTTTCTAAGGTTTTTGAATTACTTATCCAGTTGGCGGAAATTGAAAAATCCGCGGAAAATTTAGCCGTAGAAATTGAACAAACTCGGCGACGAGTGAACGCTCTTGAATATCGATTGATTCCAGATTTGGAAGATACTTTGAAATTTATCAAGATGAAACTGGGTGAAACTGAGCGATCAGCAATCGTACAAGTGATGGCAATTAAAGCTATGATTGAGCGAAATGAAGCGAAAGCGGCCTATGCACGAAAACAAAAAGCTGCGAAAGCAGTGGCCTAATTTATAACTAATAATTCAAAAAATGAAAAAAATGATGACGATTTCGGCTCTTATATTACTGACTTTTGTTTCAGCGGGAAATATTTTCGCGGAAAAAAAGCCAGAAATTTCAGAGTACGCTTTTGAAAAAAGTATTTTGATTAAAAATCCCGATCGAGAAGTAAAAATCCCTTTGGATAAAGAGGTTTTCAAAAATGTAAAAAGAGATTTTTCAAATTTCGCGATTTTTGATGAACTAAATCAAAATGTCGATTTTGAAGTATATTTAGAAAAATTTAAAACATTAAAAGATGTTAAGGTTTTAGATGTGTCTTCCATGAGAGAACAAGAAGGACGAAAAGCGTTAAAAAGTGATATTGCTGATGATAATCATTTTACAGTTTTTAATTTTAGCGAGAGAATTGATCGAGCCAATCCTTCATGGGTTTTGTTTGATTTGGGGGCGGGATATCCGTTGGGAAGAATCGAAATTTTTATTCCGACTCGCGCGAAAATTAAATATCTTGAAATAAAAGCAGGAAATTCACCTGACAAACTTAAAACAATTGTTGCTAAAAAACCGGTAAAACCGATTTATAACAAAATAACTTTATCAACACCTCGATATAGATATGTAAAAGTTTCATTTTGGGGAGTTAATGTTCGAATTGAAGATATTAGATTTATTTCGGCAGCTAATGGTTTTGTTTACTTCACACCAAAGTCAGGAAAAAAATATTTCGCGAGATATGGAAACGATGCGGTTAATTTTTTTGAATTCACCAAAAGATTGGAAGAAGAGAAAAATGTAGAAGAAATTGCCTATTTATCTAAACAAAAGTGGAGCAAAAGAGCAAAACCGGATTTGGACGGAGATGGGATTTTGAATGAAGAAGACAATTGTCCTTTTGTTGCTAATAAATTTCAAAGAGATTCAGATGAGGATCATATTGGAAATGCTTGTGATAATGCGCCAGATGCAATGAATTTTGATCAAGCGGATACTGATGGTGATGGAGTTGGTGATATTGTTGATAACTGCGAACTTTATCCAAACCCGGATCAAGCAAATAAAGACGGTGACGAATATGGAGATGTTTGTGATGGAGCAGATTCTGACGGAAGTAGTATTTTCGAGGGTGTTAATTTGCCAGTTGGTAAAAATTTCGCGGGAAATAAATATTTATGGGGAGGAATTATTTTGCTTATTGTGATTGGGTTGGGAATTTATTTAAAGAAAAAATAGAAAATAGTTAATTTGTAATAGAAATATTTCTTACGCAAGGTAAACCATTGGGAAAATACCGCGAAAAATGGTACAATTTACCGAACTTTATAAAAAACAAAAACAAATGAGTTATTTAATTCCTACCGTTATCGAGAAAAGCGCTGCTGGAGAGCGGGCATTTGATATTTATTCACGGCTTCTTAAAGAGCGAATTATTTTTATCGGAACAGCTATTGATGACAATGTCGCGAATGTGGTAATTGCTCAACTTCTTTTTCTTGAATCTGAAGATAACAAAAAAGATATAACAATTTATGTAAATTCACCAGGAGGATCAGTGAGTGCTGGATTAGCGATTATTGATACAATGAATTTTATCAAACCAGATGTTTCAACAATGTGTACTGGGATGGCTGCTTCAATGGGAGCAATGATTTTAATGAGTGGAGCGCGCGGAAAACGATACATTTTGCCACATTCAGAGGTAATGATTCATCAACCGTTAGGAGGAGCGCAGGGACAAGCTTCTGATATTGAAATTCACGCTAATCATATTTTAAAAACCAAAAAAACTTTATACGACATTATCGCAGAATGCACCGGTCAAGATTATGAACAAGTTGTTAAAGATTGTGATAGAGATAATTTTATTTCCGCGGAAGAAGCTGTTAAATATGGTAAATACGGGCTGGTAGATAAGGTTGTTTCTAAACGATAAATTAAAATCCCGCGAAATTTTAGACTTCCAACAATTTAATAAATCGCTAAAATACTTTTGTGAATCGTTTTTATAGATTGTTGACGATAATTTTGGCACTTTGTCTTCCGTGGCATGGTGCAATTACAGTTTTCCTGCCAGATTTCACGAGATATTGGAAAGAGGTTGTTTTAATTCTTTTTTTCGCGGGATTTTGTTGGGAATATTTTAAAAATATAAAAAATAAGAAATCTTTAAAGGACTGGATGCTTACTTTTGCGGGAACAAGACAGCAGGAAAAATTTTTCGCGGGATTGTTTTTAATTTATGGATTGGGATTAGTCTTATTTTCTGCAGAAAAGGGGACAGCACTACTGGCTTTTCGGTATTTAGGATTGGGATTTGTGGTTTATTTATTGTTTTCTCTAATTTCGCAAAATTCCGCGAAATTTAGAAAAGAGTTTTTCAAAAACTTTGTACCAACTTTTATTTTTTCCGCAATTTCCTCCACTCTTTTTGGTGCATGGATAAAGTTCGGGAATGGGGCGGAGATTACGCGAAATTTTTACTCACAAACAATTTCCTCGTGGGTTCCCGGACAAACTATTCCGCTTTGGCATGAAGCGGGGGATTTTATTCGTTTACAGGGAGCAAGTTCTGGACCGATTGAGTTTTCGCATATTCTTTTAGTTGCTTTATTTTTAACAACGATTTCCCAAATAAATCGCGTCTATAAGGCATTAATTTACGCCATTTTATGTTTTGGAATTTATCAAAGTCATTCGCGTGCAGCAATTTTCGCGGGATTTTTGGTTTTATTATTTCATTCGACTTTTTTATTGAAAGATTTTTTTAAAAACAGAATAGGGCGCAACTTATCTCTACAAAATTTCGCGAAAAAATTAACAGGCTTCTTTATCATACTTTTTATAGCTTGCATGGGATTTTGGGGGATAAAAAATACAAATATTTTGCAACGAGCCGGAACATCTGATCATTTTACACGGCCAATTGAAGCTATGAAATTCGGTTTAGATAATATTTTTTCAAATAATTTGGGAAAACTTGGTCCGGCGGCACGCGCTCAAAACCTCCGCGAAAATAATAATGATAGCGCTATGATTGCGGAAAACGTTTTTGTTGATGTTTTCGCACAAATGGGGATTATTGGAGTAGTTTTATACTTATTATTTTTCTGGTCATTATTTCAGAAGCTGACACCAAAATTTCGCGGATTTTTTCTTGCGGCACTTGTAGTGATGAATTTAGCAACAATTTTTGATATGACACCGGTTGCTATTTCATTTTTTGTAGTATTTTTCGTTGGAACAGAAGAAAATCATAATTTCACGGAAATTTAAAAATTTGAACTTATTTATTAAATTATTAGAATTGTCGTGATTTTTTTAATAATTTTCCTATGGCAGAAAAGAAAACAACCACCAAAAAAGTCGCGAAAAAAGCGGCACCCAAAAAAACTACAACTAAAAAAGTTGTAAAAAAAACAACTACCAAAAAGACCGTTACCAAAAAAACTTCGGTTAAAAAAGCCCCGACTAAAAAAACTGTTACCAAAAAGGCAGTTTCCACGAAAAAAACGGTAGCTAAAAGAACTCCGGTTAAAAAAGTAGTAAAAAAACAAAATTCCGCGAAAAAATCAGTGGAAATGGGAGTATGGTCAAGATTTTGGCGTGTTTTTACACCATCTTTTCTGAAAAAATTGTCATCAGAAGAATCTACTGGAAAGTCCTGGGGATTTTGGTTTTTAAGTAATTTTTTATTAGCTTTTGTGCCGGTAATAATTGGAGTTTTGTTTATTAATTTTTCTTTTTTCAGTAATTTTCCGGAAAGTATGATTAAAAATATTCCAAACGACGCGGAAATAACATTGGATAATGGGCAGAGTTATAATTTAAAAAACATCCTAAATAATTTTGAGTTGAAGTTGTACGCCAGCGGAAAATTGGTTACAAAAAATATTCCCGATCCTTTGGTTATCAAGGTTAGTCAAACCAGACCACAAAATGACGAATTGTTTTTTTACACCACTTTGGATAATTTGTCTTTAAAAGGAAGTGATGGCGTGGTTGTTTTAGATACCAAGCAAGAACTTATTGATCCTGATAATTTTCCGCGAAATTTTTCTAATTTCACTTATTTCCTAAAAGATCGATTCATTACTTCGGATCCTAAAACTCAAGAAATCAAAGAAATTCCTTACAAAGCACTAATCGCTGATAAAGAAGTAAGTAAATTTCCTCTTATTTTTAATAAAGAATCTTTAAAAGATATGGCTCCTTTCTTAAAAACATTTTTAGTTGCGACACTTATTGGAATTGGAACATTTTTATTCTTCTTTTTTGCTATATTGCGTTTAATAAATGTAGTCTTCTGGGCTTTGGTATTTTGGTTAATTGGAGCTATTGTTCGTGTTAAAGATTGGAATTTCGACAAAAGTTTTCGCGCATTATTGCATTTTTCATTTATTTCAATGTTATTCGTGCCGCTAGCTTTTATTTTTGATATTTCAGTATTTTGGTACGCTTTTGCTGTTTTTGGAATTTTCTTTGGAATGAATTTCTGGGAGATGAAAACGGTGAAATAGTAATTATAAATATTTTTAATATAAAAAGGGTTGATTTAATCAACTCTTTTTTTTCGCGATTTTTTAAAAATAGAGTGTTTTTTAGTTGAAAAAATGGCTATTTTCAGGTATAATCACAAGATTTTTATAAAAAATATAATCATGAGTTTATTTTTAAACAGTAGAATTAAAAATTTCGCGAGACTTGGTCTAATTATTTTTTGTTCGATAGCGAGCAATAGTGTTGTTTCAGCAAAAATGTTTACAGTAACCGGATACTATTCCCCCTTACCAAATCAAGAATTTTATTTAACCGGAGATTATGAATCGGAATTAAGACTTAACGGAAAAGGATTGTTTGGTGCTGATGGAACAGAAGTTTATCATGGAATGATTGCAGCTCCGCGAAATTATAAATTTGGAACACATATTTGTTTGGAAAAGCTAGGTTGTGGAACTGTTCATGATCGGGGAGGGGCGATTGTTAAAAAAGGAGAGAGAAGTGTTGCAAAACACGATAGGATTGATTTTTGGATGGGATATGGAACAGAAGGATTGGAAAAATCATTATTATGGGGAGTTAGACATGTTAACGGACAAATAGTTAATAAACCAAAACCTCAGAAAGTTTCAGTTTTTACTCGGCGTAAAGAATTACCGGGATTACTTTTAGAGATAGTTCGTCATCCTGAAAAGAAAAATATTTTTACGAAAAATTTATATCCCGGTTATCGTAACTCGGAAGTCAGGCGTTTACAAGAAGCTTTATATTTTTTAAATTTTTTTCGCGGAGACTTTACAGGATTTTACGGTCCACAAACTCAAAAGGCTGTTTTGAATTTTCAATTGGTAAATGATGTTATTGATAATGAAAATTCGCGGGGAGCAGGGAATTTTGGCCCAAAAACACGAACCAAGATGTCAAAAATTTTACGCGAAAAATTGACAGAATATTTCCGCCGTTTATGGAAAACCAATGTTTTCCGCGAAAATTTAAGTTATGACGATCACGATATAGATGTCTTTCGTTTACAACAATTACTTATTGATAAGGGATATTTAGAGGCAACCCCCACTGGTTATTTTGGACCAAAAACCAAAGAAGCGTTAAAAGAATTTCAGTTAGCTGAAGGAATAATTAAATCTAAAAATTCGCGAGGGGCGGGGAACTTTGGCCCACAAACACGCGCTCGAATGAAACAAATATGGCTCGCTAAGCGAGATAGTTTTTTCCCTCAACGGGATAATGGATATTTGCTTGCTGCTGGAGGAACCCTAGATACTCAAATATCTGTCGAAAAGAAACAATCAATTATTCAATTTACTTCAGAAGAAAAATTATTTCGTGGGAAACGCAATTCAGAGGTACGAAAATTACAAAAAGTTTTAAAAAAATTAGGATTTTTCGCGGGGAAAGAAACAGGATTTTTTGGAGACAAAACAGCAGAAGCTTTGTTAGCTTTTCAAATTAAACACAATATCGTTTCTTCGCGAAGAAGTATTGGGGCTTCAATTTTCGGTCCAAGCACTCGTGCTAAAATGAACGAAATTTTAAGAAAATTGTAAAATGAAAAAAGAGAAAATTAGAATAGGTGAGGAAGAATTTGTAGCTGAAATAATGGAAGTAGTAAAAAATAAACTTAATTATTTTGGTAATTACAAAATTGTTATTCGAGATAATAGAGGGAATATAATAGCAGGAATTAGTCCGGCAGAAACTTTTTTAAATGGTTTACAATATCCACACAAGGCTTTTTTTGTTGCTCCGGAACATAGAAGAAAGGGTCTTGCCCGATGGATCTTTAAAAAGACAAAAGAATTAAATGATGTTTTAGATACAGAATGTGTGCCAGCAAAAAACG
>CAZYIR010000190.1:0-3041 GCA_964647165.1 uncultured Candidatus Peribacteria bacterium | reverse complement strand
CAAGATATACCCGTGTATGAAATCCTCACGCATCCCCGGATTTTACAAACTCAGTGTCGAGGAGCGCGTTAAAAAAGTGCAGGAATTCGCAAAAAATCACAAACTTGGGTTGTGGGCGCTGTGTCCTGATGATTTAAATTGGCAAAAAATTCGCGAAAATTTTGGTGAACGAATGCGTGAATTCAAGCGAAATAACTTACAATTTCTTGGTTCAGTCGCGATTGGGGAAGTCGCGGAAGTTTTATCAGGCAATGAGTTTCGATTAAAAAATGGTCCGATTGTCAAATTGCAAAATGTAGAAATTCCGCGAGGAAATAATCAAGCGAGCGTGTGTTTCCAAAAAAATTCGCGAAATTTTTTAGAAAATTTAATTCTGGGAAAAAAAGTACGACTGGAAAGACCAGTAAATTCCCGCGAAATTACAGATTACAAGTTGATGCGGAATGTTTATTTAAATCCCTTGGCTCCTTTATCGGGAGGAAAAGATAAGAATAATAAATTTCGCGGAATCTCAGTTAATCAAAAGATGATTGCGGCTGGATTTGGGAAATTTTCCCGAACTACCCCAAGTTCGAACTTGGGTAAGTTCGAACTTGAAAAAGTGCAAGCAGAAGTTTATGCGAATCCGCGTGGAGCGTGGGTGATTTGTGCGCGCGAAATTTTAAACACCGACCTTTCAAATTCCGCGAAAAAAGAGGAAATTCGCGAGATTGACGAGAATTGTCCGATAAAAGGGAATATTTCCGGTACGAAAAAATCGCCGATCAAAACTTATCATACGGTTTTAAGCGGTTGGTATGAACGAATTCAGCCGGAACAATGTTTTCAAACTGAGGAAGAAGCAATTTTCGCGGGATTTAGGAAAATAAAATAATATCGTTGACTTTTTGACTTTAAAATATTTTTAAATTAAAATTATTTTAGATTAATTAGAAAAATGACTACTCCTGTACCAGTTTTAAAAAAAATTTCCAAAAATGGGCAAATAGTTTTGCCGAAAATGTATCGTGATACTTATATTCAGTATCGAGAAGAAGGAGATAAAATAATTTTGGAACCAATGTTTTGGGATAAGGATTTAGAAATATGGTTAACTAAATCAGAGTATTTGGATTTAAACGGGGAAACTGTCTGGTCGGTTAAAGACAATAAGGGAAAAGGAGTTCCTATTAAAAACTTGGGATAGATGGATAAAGTTTCCAAATTTTTTCAAAAACTAAATAAGCAAGAATCCGCGAAATTTTTGGAAATAAAAAAACAGGTTTTGGCAGGTGATTTTGAAAATGTAAATATTAAAATAATTAAATCTAAACCGGATTTGTTTCGGGTAAGAGTTGGACGATACAGAATGGTTTTTTCTGGTAGAAAAACTGGTAATATTGAACTCCTTAAGATTGTAAAACGAGATGAAAGCACTTATAGAAAATTATAAAAGAAATTTTCGCGGGATTTAGGAAAATTAGATAGATTTTTGATAATTTCGCGGGATTTACTTATAATTTTCGCGATGCAAAATACTGATAAATCACAAAATCCTTCCAGTTCTCTTTCTCAAGGGGAGAATAATCGGAATTCCGCGAAAAAAAAGCCCTTTATCCCAAATTTAAAAAAGTTGTCGCAAAATCCTCAGCGACTGGCTAGCGGACATCGACTTTGCCCTGGATGTGGGATTGGTGTAATTCTTAAACAGGCTCTGACGACAATTGATAATCCGGTGGTGGTTGCTAATGCGACCGGTTGTTCGGAAATTTGTTTTTCACCGTATCCGCAAAATGCTTTTAAAGTTCCGTGGATTCACTCTGTTTTTGAAAATTGTTCGTCAGTTTTATCAGGCGTAGAATCGGCCTGGAAATCTTTTAATAAACGAAATAAACTGACAGAAAATCAGAAAAAAATTAAATTTCTCGCGGTCGGTGGCGACGGTGCAACTTATGATATTGGGTTTCAGTGGTTGAGTGGGGCGATCGAGCGCGGACACGATTTTACCTACATTTGTTTCGACAACGAAGGATATATGAATACCGGATATCAAAGATCAAGTGCAACAACGGTTGGGTTTGCAACTCATACCTCTCCAGTAGGAAAAAAAATCGTTGGAAAACTGCAACATCGTAAGAATTTAACGCGAATTATGGCAGCGCACAACGCTCCTTATGTAGCACAGATAAACCCCGCGAATTCTTTTGATTTGATGAAAAAAGCAAAAAAAGCGTTTGAAACGAAGGGTCCCTCATTTTTAAACGCGTTTTCCATGTGTCCAACGAACTGGAAATATTCCAGTGAGCAGGGAATCGATATTTCCGCGTTAGCGACAGAGTCGGGATTGTGGCCACTTTACGAGGTTCATCACGGGAAATGGAAAATCACTTATAAACCAAAAGCCAGTAAAACTTACCGCGAAAAAAACGAACCATTAGAGAAATTTTTATCAATGCAAGGGCGGACAAAACATTTGTTAAAACCGGAAAATCGCGAAATTTTACAGGATTTGATGAATCAGATTGCGGATGATTGGGATTATCTTTTAAAAATGGAAGAAGCGTTTCCTCTCAATTCTTAAATTCTTTTGTGTCGGAGGCACTCTTTAAAAATTTCGCGGAAATTTATTTTTATTTTTGCATCAAAATAAACAGTAAGGGAGATTGCGTCGTTATTTCATTCCTCGCAATGACGACAGACAGGTTTTCCGCGAAAAAAACAAATACAACCACCGTCATTGCAAATCAAATCCCTATTCCTGAGTGAGAGGCAAAAGGCAAGACCGAATTGAATCGAAGGATCTTCCGTTTTTTTCGAGCCAGCGGAAGCCCCATTCGACTTCTTGCTTTTGAAAAACGAGAAGTCGAACGGGTTTTCCGTTGGTTTAAAGAACAAACGGAAGATCCTTCGATTCAATTTTATCTTGCCTTCCGCCTCCCACTCAGGAATAGGAAATTGATTAGCAATGACGGTGGTTGTGTTTGTTTTTTTCGCGGAAAACCTGTCTGTCGTCATTGCGAGGAGCGCAGCGACGAAGCAATCTCCCTTACTATTCATTTTAC
>CAZYIR010000189.1:0-1739 GCA_964647165.1 uncultured Candidatus Peribacteria bacterium | reverse complement strand
ACCTCTTCTATTAATTTAATTATAGCCCAAAGATTATCAAGAAGGCTTTGTAGTAAATGTAAAGTAGCTCATCCGCCAAGTTCAGATGCTTTAAAAAAAATTCGCGAAGCTTTTGCGGTATTTAATCCACCAGATGATTTTGATATGAGTTTGTTAAATAATCCTGTTTTGTATTCTCCGGCCGAAGGTGGTTGTGAGGAATGTGATGGAAAAGGTTATAAGGGGCGTGTGGGAATTTATGAAGTTTTGGATATGAGTAAGAAATTAAAAGAAGAAATTCTTGCGGGTACTCCGGCTTTTAAGCTGGAAGAAACAGCTAAATCAGAGGGAATGGTTTCTTTGGAACAAGATGGTTTAATTAAAGCTCTTCAGGGAACTACCTCTATTGAAGAAGTTTATAAACT
This sequence comes from uncultured Candidatus Peribacteria bacterium, assembly GCA_964647165.1. Classification (GTDB taxonomy): domain Bacteria; phylum Patescibacteriota; class Gracilibacteria; order UBA4473; family UBA4473; genus JALVIB01. The sequence goes on along the minus strand of CAZYIR010000189.1, from coordinate 1,335 downwards.
TGTTAAAAAATAAAAATGACAGAAAATATATCACCAAGTTTTAATACAATTGATAATCAGGATGAAATCATTCTGGATATTCGCGAAAAATCTGAGCACAAAAAACAAAAAATTGAAGTTTTTACTTTAAAAAACTTATTTGATAGTCTAAATAATTGGGTTATCACTCATTCTCCGATTCCTTTAGCAGATAAATTATTGTTTTTTGAATTATTTGCGGCGGTGGTTAACGCCGGGATTCCTATTTCAGAGGCATTACAGTTATTACAGGATCAAATTGTTAATGACCATTTAAAATTAGTAGTAAAAGATATTCACAAACGAATTAGAGAAGGAGAAAGTTTAGCAGAAGCTATGTTTGCACAAGGAAATGTTTTTGATGATGCCACTTGTTCGATAATTCATGCTGGGGAAAAGTCAGGTAAATTAACAGAAGTGTTAAAGGAACTGGTTAGTCAGTACGAACAAATGAGTACCATTCGTAAGAAAGTTAAGAGCGTAATGATGTATCCTATCATTATAATTGTGGTAATGGTTTTGTTATCTGTAGTTGTTTTAATATTTGTAGTTCCTAAGTTGTTGGAATTGTTTCAAGATGCCAGTAATTTACCTTTACCAACGAGAATGTTGATTGCTGGTAATGAAATGTTAACTCAACATTGGTTAGGGATAATTTTGTTATTATCTTCGGTTTTTGGGGTATTTTTCTTTTGGAAAAGCACTAAGACGGGAAGTTTTATTTGGAGTAATCTTTTGTTATCAATTCCTGTTATTAGTGATTTTATACGAAGAATTGTACTGAGTAGATTTTCGCGAATTTTTGCATTTTTGATTAGTTCGGGAGTGCCAATCATTGAAGGATTAAAAATTTCAGCACACGCTACTGGTAACCCTATTTATCAAAAAAAGCTTCTTTTAACCGCCAAAGATTTGGCTAAAGGAATAGAAATTTCAGAAAATTTTTCTGATGATGAAAGATTATTTCCTAAAATGATGGTAAGTATGATTGGAATTGGAGAAAAAACGGCTTCTATGGGATCAGTTTTAGAAAAACTTGCTGATTACTATGATGAAGAATTAAATCGAAAAATCGCTACCATTTCGAAGTTAATGGAGCCGGTAATTTTAATGATTATGGCTACGGGAGCTATTTTCTTGATTTTGGCAATTTATTTGCCGATTTTACAGATGAACGATAAAGTAATTGGTTAATTTTCCGCGAAATTTTGCATTTCTGGAGGTAATGATTAAAGTTTAGAAGAAACTTTTTGATGAAAACGCTTTATATTGTAGCTACACCGATTGGAAATCTCGCGGATATTTCGCAACGAGCTT
>CAZYIR010000188.1:0-2223 GCA_964647165.1 uncultured Candidatus Peribacteria bacterium | reverse complement strand
CATTGGCGGAATTGGTAAAAACAAATGATCACCCATATTTTGGGGATTTATACCCAAATCAGACTCCCGAATTGCTTTTTCAACACTCCCGATTGAACTTTTATCCCAAGGCTCAATTTTAATTGTTTTGTTATCCGGACAAGAAATATTGGCTACTGACTTTAAAGGCATTAAAGAACCATAATTTTCCACTTGAATTTCTTCAACCATGGCCGGAGACGCTTTACCTGCTTGAAGAGCTGATAATTTCGAACGCAAATGTTCAATTGTTTTGTTTAAATTAGGTTGTAATTCTTCTAACATTGTGAAATAGGTTATTTTCGCGAAGATTATAACAAAGATTACAAATTTATAAAATAATAAGTGATTAAATTAAAATATTTTTAATAAAACGTAATTACAAAAATGACCTTAAGTTAATTTAATTTTTATAATCTTGACAAAACACAAAAAATCATTTAAAAATAAAAATGATGAAAAAGGTTTTACTGAGTTTGGTGCTATTTTTCGCGGGAATAACAACCGCGTTTGCCTTACCTCAAATAAATTTTTCCATTTCTCCTTCTGTTGGACTGGAAAACACCGAGTTCACCATTGACGCACGAGATTCGTTAAATTCTTCTGGAAATCATTACGGACTTAAATTGCGTTGTCAGTATTCAAATCAGTCGTCTTGGACTGCTTGGTCACCACATTTGATTTTAAAATTCAGGGGAACGGAAATCGGTCGTCATAAAGTAAAATGTCAAATTAAGGATAACGAAACCGGGCAAGTTCAATCAACTTATCGCGAATATCAGATAAAAAAAGATTTTGTTCGCCGTATTCGTATTGAAGTATCTAAAAAAAATTTCTCGGTTGGCGAAGCTGTTTTTTTTCGTTTGGTTGTTCCAACTTTGAACGGAGAAAATCCTGATGACATCTTGGCTCGTTGGGATTTTAATTCTGACGGAGTCTGGGAAACAAAATTTTCGCGGAAAAAGGTTGTTTCATATGCTTATGATAAACCGGGACGCGTTACTCCCACTGTTGAAGTAAAATTTCCAAACGGACAATTGATTAAAGTTCGCGGATTAGCGCCTAAAAGAAAAAACGGTCAACGCGAATATGATTTTATGATCGATAAATTAAATATTTCTCCGCGAAATTTATATCCACCAATTGTTAATGTAAGTCCCGGAACCAGCGGATTCACAGAAAAAACCATCTTTCAGTTTGATGCTTCACAATCGCGAATTCCTCGACTTGGTTGGCTGGAATGGAGTATTGACGGTCAACAATGGAAACGATTTCCGCGAAAAAATAAAATTCAAGTCAGTTTTGGGTCAGCCGGAAAACATGAAGTTCGAACCAGGGTTTGTACTGGGAAAAAGATTCTACGATGCGCTCAAACCACTACCAGTGTTGAAGTTAAGCACGATCCTTTTGATTTTTCCGTCACAATTCTGTTGCAAAATCGAACCAATCCAGTTGTTTCGCGAATTTTTGTTAACGGCAATGTTCAACACTATGTTCCGGTTGAAGTTGGTGATTTAGTGCGTCTTTCAGCTGTCGTAACTCGTTATGGAAATTTGGGGAAACTTCTATATCGATGGGATTTTAATGGAGATGGATACTGGGATACTGATTTTTCGCGGACACCTTTTACTGAAACACATTTTGATCATCTGGGAGAATGGCCGGTTATTGTTCAAGTCCAAAGTGAAGATGGTGTTTTGGTTGAAGGCAAAAAACGAATTCTGGTTAAAATAAATCCTCGTCCCACTGTTTATTTGGATTACCGCCCCGCGAAAATTTTTGTCGGTGAACCGGTTTATTTCACTCCGCGTTTTTCTTCCGACATAAATGGTGGCGTTCGCTTTGATTTGGATAATGACGGCATTTGGGAAAGTGATTTTCGCGGACTTTCTTCACAGCGTTGGGTTTTCCAAACTCCCGGTGAAAAAATAGTTAAAATACAAATCCGCGATAAAGGAGGAAATACTACAACTATTAGAAAAAAAATAATTGTTTATAGTTTGCCAAAACCGCAAGCCCGTGTAATTGTTTCGCGAAAATATGTTAAAGTCGGTCAACCGGTTATTTTTGATGCTTCAGAAAGTACTGGACGAAACTTGCGATATTTTTGGGACTTTAATTCCGGTGGATTACCGGAACCAGGAACTTGGGAATCCGCCAGACCGGCTCCGTTTAAAATTTCGCGGAGGTTTCAAACTCCGGGAC
>CAZYIR010000187.1:0-1877 GCA_964647165.1 uncultured Candidatus Peribacteria bacterium | reverse complement strand
TCCTCTCAATTCTTAAATTCTTTTGTGTCGGAGGCACTCTTTAAAAATTTCGCGGAAATTTATTTTTATTTTCGCATCAAAATAAACAGTAAGGGAGATTGCGTCGTCGCTGCGCTCCTCGCAATGACGGGAAGGGGAAGGCGCTTTACAGGGTTTATAATCAAAGACGCGATAAATCGCGCCTCTACATTTTCCTCGCAATGACGACAGACAGGTTTTCTGCGAAAAAATAAACATAACTACCGTCATTGCTAATCAATTTCCTATTCCTGCGTGGGAGGCGGAAGGCAAGAACAAATTGAATCGAAGGATCTTCCGTTTTTTTTTAAAACCAGCGGAAGACCCATTCGACTTCTGGTATTTGAAAAGTATTCGTCGCTCAGGGATAGGGAAATATAAAAATTTCGCGGAAAAACTTCTTGATTTTTCGTTCTTTCTTTGTAGTATCGTTGCGCTTAATTATCTTCCATGTGCGGAATTATCGGACTGGCCAAAAGAGGAACTGATGCAATTCTTGATACTTATGATGGATTGTTAATGCTTCAACACCGCGGACAAGATTCTGCCGGTTTAGTTTCTTTTGATGGAAAACATTTTCATGAGAGAAGAGGGTTTGGACTGGTCAGAGATGCTTTTGATCAAAACGATATTTGTGCTTTACGAGGAAGTATGGCCATGGGACATTGTCGTTATACAACAGCTGGTAATTTCGAAAGAATTGAAGAAGCTCAGCCCTTTTTTGTGAATTCCCCTTTTGGAATTTACTTAATTCATAATGGAAACTTAACTAATGCGGATAAATTACGCGAAGAATTAAAACAAAAATTTTATCGACACTTGTCTACAGAATCCGATACGGAAGTACTATTAAATGTTTTTGCTGATAATATTTATCAGATTATGAAAAAATCGCGGGGAGGAAGAAACAATCAAGAAATTGTTTTTGAAGCAACAAAAAACTTAATGCAAACAATTACCGGAGCTTATTCAGTTATAACCATGATTGATCAATTGGGAATGTTTGCCTTCCGCGATCCTTACGGAATCAGACCTTTACTTTTAGGGAAAAAAGAAACGACAAAAGGAACTGAATGGATGTTTGCTTCCGAAGATATCGCTTTTAAAACACTTGGGTTTAAAGTGGTACGCGATGTTAATCCTGGAGAAGCAATTTTAGTAACTTTTAACGGTAATTTATTCTCAAATCAATGCGTTCCCGGAAAGTTATATCCATGTATTTTTGAATATGTTTATCTAGCCCGTCCTGATTCTATGTTGAATAAAATTTCGGTTTACAAAACGAGATTAAGAATGGGAGAACGATTAGCCAAACAAATTCTCGCGAAAAATTTAGATATAGACACTGTTATGCCGGTTCCTGATTCTAGTCGTCCTCTAGCTATTCAAATTTCGCGAGATATTGGTGTAAAATATCGCGAGGGGCTAGTTAAAAATAGATATGTTGGACGAACTTTCATCATGCCTGGACAAGAAATGCGAAAAAAATCAATTCGTCAAAAATTGAATACAATTGAATTGGAATTTCGAAATAGAAACATTCTATTGGTTGATGATTCCATTGTTCGCGGAAATACCATGAAACAAATTATTGATATGTGCCGTAAAGCTGGTGCTAAAAATGTTTATGTAGCTGTTGGCGCACCACCAGTACGCTATCCTGATGTTTATGGTGTTGATATTCCCACAAAAGCGGAACTAATAGCAAATAATTTAAGCGAAAAAGAAATTTGTAAAGCCATTGGAGCTGATGAATTATTTTATCAAACCGTAGAAGACTTAGTGGCTTCAGCCAAAGCTGGAAATCCGGAAGTTGACGGTTTTCATACTGGTGTATTTGACGGGAATTATCCTACTCC
>CAZYIR010000186.1:0-4217 GCA_964647165.1 uncultured Candidatus Peribacteria bacterium | reverse complement strand
GCAATATTTTCAAAGGGAAAGACTTCCTTGTTTTGTTTAAAATGTAAAAATTAAGCTAGTTCTACAGTAGCTCCAGCTGCTTCTAATTTTGTTTTCCATTCTTCTGCTTCTTCTTTTTTAACTCCTTCTTTCAAAACACCTCCTTTTTCTGTTAGGGATTTTGCTTCACCCAATCCAAGACCGGTAATTTCACGAACTACTTTAATTACCGCGATTTTTTGAGCACCACAGTCTTTTAGAACAATATCAAAAGCTGATTTTTCTTCAGCTTCTTCGGCTCCTCCACCAGCAGCAGCTCCAGCTGCAGCCACAGCTACTGGCGCAGCAGCAGAAATACCATATTTTTCTTCAAAATATTTAGCAACATTATTTGCTTCAACTACTGTTAGTTTTTCAATAGCATCCACAACTGCTTTCTCGTTTTTAGAAAGCTCAACGGTTACGTTTGTTTCTTCTGTCATTTTTAAAAAAAATTAATAATTAAATAAATAATTCGAATTATTTTGCCGCGAATTTTTCGGCATTTTGCATCACATTATACAATTTCTGGAACCCAGAATTGAAAACTGTGTGAAGTTTTTGAGGACCTGAACGCAATGCCCCCACAATTTTCGCCAAAGACTCTTCGCGAGTGGCTGTGTTAGCAAATTCAGCTGTTTTGGCTGCATCTAGGAAAACTCCCTCAAATAAAGCCCCTGCAAAATCTATTTTTGCGTGCTTATTTGCCTTATCAAAAAAATCCTTTTTAAATTTTTTGATAAATTGTGCAGGCATAACAGCGTCTTCTGGTGACACAATCACTGCGACAGATCCTTCTAACGAATCGGAATCAAATTCAGCCAATTTAGCTTCTTTAGCAGCTAAAGCAATCAAGGTTTTTTTGATAACTGTGTAAGACATTCCGTTTTCGCGTAATTCACGACGAATAACTTGAGCTTCTTCCACTCCTAATTTATCAAATTTCGCGAAAGCTACACCTTGTGCTTCCTTGAATTTTTCAATCAAGGCGGCCAATTGTTCCTTCTTCTTTGATCTGGTAATTGCCATAGGATAAAAAATAAAAAAATCTTCGTAATCGAAGACATTTTTCTCAACGAAGCCCAATTTCTTCTGGTCAGCTGCGACTTTAAGCGCCCTGTAAACTCCGTCTCGGTGGGATTTACAAACTACCCACTGTCTTCGACACGTGAGTAATATAGTTCTCCGCGAAATTTTGTCAAAAAAAATTTAATTTTTTGAAATTTTTCTAAAAAAACATAGTTATCAATTCAAAACAAACATTATAAGTCCTGATGTTAAAGGAATTATTAAGTTATCATCTATAAAAAAATTCCCAATACGCCATTTAAATGTTTCTAAAAATATCGCGACCGTTGAAGCGATCAGTGCTGAATACCAGGGAACAAAAAACTGAGCAGCAAAAAATCCCGCGAAAATTCCCAAAAAAACTCCCAATAAACTTTTTCGTCTATTCCAAGGCAAATTAAATCTTTTAGGCATTCTATTTTTCGCGATAATATGGTTTAACGAATCACCAACAGATAAAATAAGGATGGCCGCATAAGCAATTTTTACCGGAAAAATAATTAAAACAATTCCCACTGAAAGCAAGAAATAAAAGGGCCCACTTCCGGGAAAATCGTAAATTCTTTGTCGTTCAAATTTTTCTAAAAATTTTTTTATAAAATTCAGATAACCGCGAGCTGTTAACACTATTAACACCAACCCTAATGCTAATAAGAACAAAATTTCGCGAATTCTCAAAGCCCCAATCCAGTGCGTAAAAACAATTAAAAAACCAAAAATAAAATGAAAACTTTGTCTTCTGAATTCTAAGGAATTTTCCCACCATTTTTTTAATAATTTTTCCGTTGCCGGATGCGAAAAAATTGCTCCAATTATTCCCCCTAAAAATATTCCTCCCGCAATATCTGATGGATAATGAACAAACTCATAAACTCGCGAGAAACCTATTAAAATAGCAAAAAGCGCCCACAAAATCCCCAGTAACTTTGAGACACGCATCATCGGAACAAGTAATGCAAAAGCTACAGCCGTATGTCCTGAAGGAAAACTTTTAAGATCAGCATGAACTAAAGGAATTAAGTTTTCCGTTATAAACGGACGCGGAATATTGAAAAAACTTTTCAAAACGGCACTAGCTATAGCCGCTGAAAAAATCGCAAAAAGAGCCGGAACTGCTTTTGATTTGTGATCTTCGTTTTTCCAAACTTTAAAAATTGTAAATCCAGCAAAAACCGCCAGCACAATATAAATAAATTTTTCTGTTAAAAACACCACAACCGCGTCAATTTGCGGATTGTGAATATTTTCCGCGAAAAATTGAAAAACACGTTTATCTAACCATTTCCCCCAAAAAAATAAAACAACTCCTATAATCAACCATGTCCAAAACTCTTTTTTAAGAGCTTTAATATTGATTTTGATTTTGGGAAAAGAAAGTTGTTGCATTTTTTCGCGGAAGAATTCTAACGGATTTTAAAAAACTTGTCTTGATAAAATTTTCGCGGAATTTTGTTTTTTGGTTTAAAATAATCGCAGATGAAAAAATTATTGGAAAATTTAGGTGTAAAAATAACTTCAGAAAAAGAAGAGAATGTTTTTATTGAAGCGTTTACACATCGTTCAGCTGTTAATGAAAAATCAAAATTAAGTAGTCACAATGAAAGATTGGAATTTTTGGGTGATGCCATTTTAGAAATGATTACTACTGAATTTTTGTATTATAAATTTCGCGAAAAATCGGAAGGCGAAATGACTAATTTAAGAGCGGCTCTCGTTTGTGGAGAGCATTTAGCAAAAGTCGCGAAAAAACTAGATTTGGGAGAATTTTTAATAATGTCCCGAGGGGAAGCCAAATCTGGTGGAGCAGAAAAAGCTTATCTTCTAGCAAATGTTGTAGAAGCGATAATTGGTGCGATTTATGTTAATTACGGGATTAAAAAAGCTCGCGAATTTATTACAAAATATATTTTATGTGATTTGGAAGAAATTCTAATTAAATCAAAACATATTGATGCTAAGTCTGAATTTCAGGAAATTTCTCAGGGAGAATTGGGAATTACGCCTCATTACGAAGTTTTGGCTGAGTCTGGAAAAGATCATGAAAAAAAATTTGAAGTTGCCGCTTTTCTTAAAGAAAAAATGGTCGGAAAAGGAGTTGGTGGTTCGAAAAAAGAAGCGCAAGCTTCCGCTGCCAAAGATGCCCTGGCGCATCAGGCATCTTGGCGGAAGTAGTAAAAATTTCGCGGGATTTTAATTTTTCCCTAAATCTTGTTCAAAATCGTAAATATTATACGCTGTTTTTTGCGCGAGATTATAAATTTCGATAAATCCGGCAGAAGCATTCTGATTAAACGCCATATTTCGATTAAAAGTCGCGAGATTTTCATCAAACAATGAATACGGCGAAGTTAATGCTACCACCGTAATATTCCCTTTATAAAGTTTAACTTTAACTTTCCCTGTCACTTTTTTATTTTGACTATTAGTAAAAGCGTGAATGTGATACATTACTGGATCATACCATTTCGCAGCGTAAGTGAGATACGCCCACTTATTGTCTATAAAAGATTTCAATTCGTTTTCCTCTCGCGTAGAAACTAGCATCTCCAGTTTTTTGTGTGCGGAAATTAAAATACTCGCCGCGGGATTTTCATAAACTCCTCGTACCTTTAGTCCAACTAATCGGTCTTCAATTAACTGGAAAACTCCCACTCCGTGCTTTCCACCAATTTTATTTAATTTCATAATGATTTCACTGAGTTTTTGTTTTTCCCCGTTCAAAGCAACTGGTTTTCCTTGTTCGAAATCAATTTCAACAATTTCATTTTTATATTCTGCTTTCTCAGGAATCGTACACCATTTCAAAATTTGTTCCGTCACTGGAATTTTCGCGGGATCTTCAATTTCTCCTCCTTCTCCAGTATTCGCCCACATATTTTCGTCGTAAGAATACGGTGTTTTTTTCTTTTGTGAAATGGGAATTCCGTGTTTTTCAGCGTAAGTAATCTGTTCATCTCGCCCCATTGACCATTCTCGAACGGGTGCGATAATTTTTAAATTTGGATCGAGAGTTGTGATATAACTCTCAAATCGAACTTGGTCATTCCCTTTTCCGGTTGCTCCATGCGCAACTACTTGGCAATTGTATTTCCCCGCAATTTTTACTGCAACTTTGCTAATCATCACTCGTC
>CAZYIR010000185.1:0-7476 GCA_964647165.1 uncultured Candidatus Peribacteria bacterium | reverse complement strand
CGGGAAAACTCCCGAACAACGGCAACGAATTTATGAGGCCGAATCGACTCAGCCAACTTATGGTGAAAAAATGCGTGAATTTAAAAATTCATGTAAACAAAAACCTAATTCTTGGCCTAAATATGGCATATTTGAAGTCACTAATGTATGCCAACTGAGGTGTCCTGGTTGTTATATGGTGGAAAATGATGCTTTAGGGAAAAATGCAATGACCTTAAACCAAGCAATAAATATTTTAGATAAAATTAAAAAATTCCGTGGTGGAAAAGAGTTAGAAACTGTTGATATTCTTGGGGGAGAGCCTTTGTTGTGGAACGAATTAAAACCTTTTATCCTTGAATTAAAAAAAAGGAATATTGAGCCATGGATTTTTACAAATATGCTTACAATTACTGATGGTTTAGCAAAATTTTTATTTAAAAATAAAGTTAAAATAACGGGGAAAATGAATACTTTCCCCAGTGAAGAATATTTATCAAAACAAGCTGATTTAATTGGAGCTCCTATAAGGACAGCTCAAAAAATGTGGGATTCTGTAGATATTTTTTTAGAAAATGGATATAAAGAATCTGGACTATTCTTTTTAGAAAACCTAGTTCGTAAAGAAAATATTCAGCAAGTTCCTGCTTGGTATGAATGGTGCCTAGAAAAAGGAATTACTCCTGATGTTGAAATGCTGGGATGTAGCTCTGGGTTTCAAGACCAAATTATGCAGGATCAACTTCCCTCAAATGCTGAGCTAAAAAAGTTAGTATCAGAATTAGTTAAAATTAGAACTAAATTTAACCTTGAAACAACAACTCTTATGCCACACTTTTTTAGTTCTTGTCGTTTTTTTGATAATGGACTTTATTTTGATGTCAAAGGAAACATACGTGCTTGTTCCAATTCAAATGTATATTTGGGGAATATAAATGAGAAAGATGCTTTAAAAAATGCTTTTAATAGTAAATTAATTAAATCCAGAAGAAATATATTAGAAATAATTGAAGAACCCTGTAATAGCTGCGAAAAATTGTCAGAGTGTCGTGGTGGATGTCGGGCAACATCCGAAGGAGGAGGAAATTTTGCTGCAGGATATGAAATTTGTCCACTAGTCTAATAGTTGAGCCCCGCGAAATTTCTGAAAAATTTGATTTTTCGCGGGATTTATTTAGTATCGGCAAGAAATTTTTTAACAATTTATAAAATGGCAGTTACAGCACAACAAGTAAAAGAATTACGGCAATCAACCGGAGCGGGTTTGATGGCTTGTAAAAAAGCGTTAGAAGAAACTAACGGTGATATGGAAGCGGCAGTGGAAGTTTTGCGAAAAAAAGGAGCGGCTAAAGCGGCTTCCAAATCAGATCGTTCAACAAACGAGGGATCAATCGCTATCAGTGGAAGAGCTATCGCGAAAATTTTATGTGAAACTGATTTCGTTGGAAAAAACGAACAATTTGTAGCTTTTGTGAAAGAAATCGCGGACAAAGCCAATACTGATGGTGTAGAAGCTGCCAAAGATTTATTTGAAAGTTTAAAAACTGATAAAATTCAGGCTTTGGGAGAAAATTTGGTTTTAGATACAGTGGAAGTTGTTGAGGGCGGTGACACCGTTGGAAGTTATGTTCACGGAAATGGTAAAGTGGCGGCAATTGTTATTTTGGAAGGCGGAAATGAAGAAAAAGCGCGTGATGTAGCTATGCACGCGACTGCTATGAATCCTGCTGTCGCTAATCCGGAAGATGTTCCTCAAGAAGAAGTTGATAAGGAAATGGCAATCGCCAAAGAAGAACTTTTAGCTGCTGGAAAACCCGAACAGATAATAGATAAAATTTTGGAAGGAAAAATTAAAAAATTTCGCGCAGAACGCGCTCTTTCCTCACAACCTTTTGTGAAAAATCCCGATCAAACCGTAGCGGAATATTTAGGAGACGCTAAACTAGTGAAATTCGTTCGAGTTTTTGTTTAAAACTAAAAAATTTCGCGAAAAATTTAAACAAACTTAATAAAAGAAAGGACAGCCAAAGGTTTGTCCTTTTTTAATTATAAAGTTCCGCGAAATTTTTGTCATAATTTCAATTTCCGCGAATTATTAAACTAATTTTTTTACACACGCTCAAAAAACCGCCCCCTTCCCGCTAAGTCTTACTTTTTGCTTCCGTTTCTTTTTCAAGTTTCTTTCGTTTGTTTTCTTCAATATGATAAAAAGACTCCAGAGCTTCCGGGCGTCCCATAGAAATTTTTTTAGACCCACAAACACCACAAACTGTTCGCGGATTTCCGCGCAAAGTCTCACCAATTCCCGCCGGCACAATGTCGCGACAATCATGACAATAAATTGCCATCTTTGCCGTTGGCCATTCCTCTTCCGGTTTATTTCGATAGGCTTCGGCTACATCTTTATTCATAATAACCGCCACTTCATTGAGAGCTTCCTCAAAATTTTCCAAAGTTATTTTGCCAGTAGCTTTACCTTCTTTCTGGATATCACTAAGAAACGAAGTTGTTCTGTCATCTTTTTTATTCATCTTGTTTAATTTAACTAAAATTTCGCGGAATTGCTACTTTTTTGTCGTGTTTTCAGTTTTATTAAATAAGTTGTGTGCCTGCTTTTCAATTTTTTTCTCAGCTTGATGAAAAAAGTCCACTACTTCTTTTCTTTGTTTATCACGCGTTAGAAGATAAGCGGCAACCACTCCAAAAATCTGAAAAAATAAACAAAAAATTATACCAAATCTGGTTTCCATTAAATTAAATCCGCCACTCATAAACATCAAAACAGACCAAGCACAAACAATTAATATTATTTGCTGAATTCCCGCAAAAATAAAAATTAAGTTTTCAGCGACTGGTAATTTTATCTTTTTTGTTTTAAATAATTTGTCCGCGAAAATAAAACACACAGCCAAAGATATCAAAAAAATCAAAACCCCCATTAACTTAATTGTCCCTCCAAAAGCATTTTCATAATAACTACTGCCATACAATGGCGAATAACTAACCCAAGGCATAAAACAAAAAACAACTGTTAATAAATGCATCAAAAAAACAACTTTTAACTCAAATTTAAGATCGCGAAAATTTTTATGTAAGAAAGCCGTTTTTGTAGGTAAAGATTTCATAACACTTTTTATTTTAAAAAAATTCTAAAAAATTCCAAAAACTATTTTAAATTCCGCGAAATTTTTATTAAAAAATTTTTATAATTTCAAAAAATTACGCCCAAAATCTGAAATATTTCCCGCACCACAAAAAATCACCACATCTCCTTTACCAAAACCTTGCAAAAACTTTCGCATATCTGAATAATCCTTAATTTTTTGCCATTCTGAATTTTCGCGGAAAAAATTATCAATTGTAAATTTTTTATCCTCTGCTGAATCTCGCGCCGCGTAAATCGGCATAATTCCCAGTTTATCAATTTTTGCAAACACTTGGCAAAAACCGCGAAACAACTCTTTTGTACGCGAATGTTGGTGTGGTTCAAAAACCATTCCTACTTTTTTCCCGCGAAATTTTTCCTTAAAACTTTTATAAAGTTCACGAATTTCAACTGGATGATGCGCATAGTCATCATAAAAAAGAACTCCGTCTTTTTCTCCTAAAAACTCCTGTCTGCGCCCAGCGCCCGCGAATTTTTGCAAACCTTTGGTAAAATTTTTTAAATCTAATTTTAAAACTTCCGCAAGTTTCACAGCAAGTAGTGCGTTGCGTTGATTAAACTCTCCAATCAACTTCAAATCTAATTTTTTCGCGGAATTTTGTACCGCTATTTTTTGTCCAGTAAAGTTTTGCAAAACCTTTGCAATATTCTCATCATCCGCGTGATAAACAACTGTTTTTGCTTTTTTTATAAATTTTTCAAAAGCTAAAAAATAACTTTCTTCTGTTGGAAAAGCATCAATGTGGTCGTGATCAATTCCAGTTAAAATAATAATTTCTGGATTTAAAAAACGAAAATTTTCGCGATATTCACATGCTTCAACAATTAAAAATTCATTATCTCCAGCGTGAAAATTACTACCGTTAAATAAATTTAAAACTGTCCCCACCACAACTGTTGGATTTACTTTTGTTGCTAAAAATCCAGCTGAAATTAGTCCGGTAGTGGTTGTCTTTCCATGAGTCCCCGCTACCGCAATAGTACGGAAATTTCGCGAAATTTCTCCTAAATATTCAAAATATGATTTTTGGGGAATTTTTAACTCTTGAGCGCGTTTTCGTTCGGGATTATTTACTGGAACCGCTTCTGTGTAAACTAATAAATCAATATTTGTAGAAATATTTTCTGCTGTTTGTTTAAAGTTAATTAATACCCCTTTTTTCGCGAGAAATCGTGTCATTACTGATTCTGCAATATCTGAACCAGAAATATTATCACCGCGATTTAAACAAAATTGTGCCAACGCCGAAATCCCAATTCCCCCAATTCCCGAAAAATAAATATTCATATTTATATTGTAACTAATATTTAAAATCCCGCGAAATTTCTATTTTTTATGCAAAACTTTTACACATTACTATTATTTTAACATATTTTTTTGTAAAAAAAGTGTTTTTACAAATTATTTTTTACTCATTAGTAAAATTTAATTGTTTATAAAAATTTTCGCGGAATTCTTTATATCAACCAAAAAAAACAATAAAAATACACTAATTTTAAATAAGTTTTCCACATTTTTTATAAAATTTACAGAAAAAAAATATATTTCATAAAAAACCTCTTTTATAAACAAAAAAGTTTTGTATAAAAAAATTATAAAAACCAAAATTTACGCGAAATTTTCATAAAATACCAATTACTTATAAAAAAATGTTTAAGACTTTTAAATAAGGAATTCAGATTTTATTTCTAATATTTACTATTTAAATAAAAAAATAAATAAACAAAAATATTAAAAGATAGGGAAAATATTATCTCCAAAAATTTCGCGGAAAAAATGAAAATAAAAAAAATAAAATTAATTTGACAATCTATTTTTAATTTATAAAGTCGCGAGGCGTAATCGTCGGGTATAAATTTTTCAGAAGAAATACCGACCGATGCAGCGGATTAATTAATATCCTATAAAATGTCTAGAATTGGAAAAAAACCGGTTAAATTATTAGATGGAGTTGAAGTTTCTTTTAATAACGATAATTTAGTTATTAAAGGTAAAAAAGGAGAAATAATTCTTAAATTTGAACCAGAGTATGTAAGTTTTGAACAAGAAGATGGTGAAATAAAAGTAAAAGTAACTAAAGAAACTAAAATTAATTTCGCGAGACAAGGATTATATAGAAGTCTTTTAGCTAACGCTGTTGAAGGTGTTACTAACGGGTACGAAAAAAAATTAGAAATTCGCGGAGTTGGATATAAAGTGGCAGCTAAAGGACAAGATTTAGAATTTAGATTAGGGTTTTCTCATCCTGTTTTATTTAAAAAGGTTGATGGTGTTGATATGGTGATTGATAAAGATAATGCAAATATTATTATTGTGTCAGGGATTGATAAACAAAAAGTTGGTCAAGTTGCTGCAAATATTAGAGCATTAAAGAAACCTGAACCATATAAAGGAAAAGGTATTCGTTATGTTGATGAATATGTTGTTAGAAAGGCTGGAAAATCAGCTGCTAAATAAAATTATAAAAAATGAAGACTTTAAAAAAGGTTACACAAAGATTAGCGCGAGCGCGAAGAACTCACGCAAAAGCTCGTATTTCAGGATTACCGCGTTTAATTGTGCGTAAAACAAATAAAACAATTTACGCGGAAATAATGGATGATAATAAAGGGAAAGTTATTTGTGGAACAAATGGTTTAAAATTAAAAGAAACAGGTATAAAAGCTGCGGAAAAAGTTGGTGAAGAAATTGCTAAATTAGCAAAGTCCGCGAAAATTACAAAAATATCATTTGATAGAAATGGTTATAAATATCACGGTCAAATAAAAGCTTTGGCCGATGCCGCTCGGAAAGCGGGACTGGAATTTTAGTATTCCTGAGAAAAATTACTCCATTAAAAAATGACAGAAGAAAACACAACGGCAACAACTAAAGAAAATACGACTGAAAATGTTGTAAAAAAAGAAGATAATCAAAATTTCGCGGAAAAAAGCGGAAAAACCAATAGTGGAAGAAATCGTAATCGAGGAAATCGTGGGCAAAAAAAACGAGAACCAAAAGAATTTGAAGAAGCTATTATTCAAATAGCAAGAGTTACTCGTGTGGTAAAAGGTGGAAGAAGAATGAGATTTAGAATTGCGGTTGTTGTTGGTGACAAAAAAGGAAGAGTTGGGTTTGGTATTGGTAAATCAGGAGAAGTTTTAGAAGGAATTCAAAAAGCAGTTTATGCTGCGAAAAAAAATCTGATAAAAATCTCTATTAATAAAACAAACGAAAGTATTCCTCATGAAATAAAAGGGAAATTTAAAGCATCACAAGTTTTACTATTTCCTGCTCCAGAAGGTAAAGGAGTTATTGCTGGTGGAGCAGTTCGTAAGGTTTTAGAATTAGCTGGTGTTAAAAATGTTTTATCTAAAATTCATGGATCTAGAAATGCTTTAAATACAACAAGAGCAACTTTACAAGCTTTACAAGAATTATCAGGAGAACAAAATCCAGGATTTCGTGAAAAAGAAGTTAAAGAAGACAAAAAAGAAACCAAAGAAGAACCAAAAAAGGAGACAAAAACAGCGGCTAAAAAAACCGCGAAAAAAACAACTAACAAGAAATAAAGATGAAATTACATAATTTGGCACCAAAAATCACAAAAAAAGCGAAAACAAGAAAAGGACAAGGTAATGGAAGTAAAGGTACATTTGCCGGTCGAGGTGTGGGTGGACAAAATTCGCGAGCCGGAGGAGGAGTTCGTTTGGGATTTGAAGGAGGACAAAGTGGGATTTTAGCCCATATGCCTAAAAAGCGCGGATTTAAAAATCCTAATAGAGTTGAAGCGCAAATTTTAAATGTTTCTGATTTGGAAAGTAATTTTAAAAACGGAGATAAAGTTAATTTAGAAACATTATTAAAATTAAACTTAATTAGTAAAAATAATTCTAAGGTAAAAATACTGGGTGACGGAGAACTTACTAAAAAATTGGAAATAGGTGTGGAATTACTGATATCTTCTTCCGCGAAAAAATTAATAGAAAAAGCAGGTGGAAAAGTTTTATCTTAGATTTTTTATTTTTTTACAATAATAAATAGTTTTTAAGTAAAATTTCGCGGAAACTATTTTTTGCGGTTATTTCCGTAAACTCGTGAAGAGATACTGGTTTGCATAGTAATTGTTGGTTGAGTTTCAAAACCAAATTTTTCGAAATTTGCTAAATCAACTTTCATAAACAAGAAAATATTAGGATGAATTTGAACATCGTCGTTTCGGAAATTTAAATAAGGATCGCGATCAGGATAAGGAGTAAAGTTAAAACTGGAAATTTGCAAATTTCTCGCGGAAACATTTTCCCAATCATGCGCGCTATTACATAACACTTCATCTTGGTTAAGCGCTAAC
>CAZYIR010000184.1:0-2006 GCA_964647165.1 uncultured Candidatus Peribacteria bacterium | reverse complement strand
TTTGTTTAAAATTAAGTTTGAGAAACCCGCGGAAAATGTGTTTTCTTCAACTCTTTTGTATGTGAAAGGAAATGGATTAACTGAAAAAGACGCGAAAGCAATCGGGCGACTTTTTGCTAATCCGCTAATTCAGCGAATTACTGTAAAATCCCGCGAAAATTTCTTTGCTGACGGCGGGATGGAGGCAGTTGCACCGCAAGTTCAGCTTGATGAACCAAATCCACCAATGGAAATTAATTTGGAAGTTTCCGATGAAGAACTGGAAATTTTGGGGAAAAAAGGAATTCAAAATCCTGATGGAACTTATCGTGGTCCGTTGGCTTTATCACTTTTGTATTTGAAAACAATTCGTGAATATTTTCGCGGAGAAGGACGAAATCCGTATGACATTGAACTGGAATCAATTGCGCAAACTTGGTCTGAACATTGTCGACATACAATTTTCGCGAACCCGATAAACAATGACGAAAAAGGAATTTTTAAAACTTATATCAAACGAGCTACTGAAAAAATTCGCGAAAACAAGGGGGCAAATGATTTTTGTGTATCAGTTTTTTCAGATAATTCGGGAGGAATTAGCTTCGATGATGAATGGGTGGTGACTGATAAAATGGAAACACATAATTCACCGTCGGCATTAGATCCTTTCGGAGGAGCTATGACCGGAATTGTGGGAGTAAATAGAGATGCTTTGGGATATGGTCGCGGAGCTAAACCAATTATAAATCGATACGGATTTTGTCTCGGAAATCCGGAAAAGAAAATTTCATTATTTCGCGGGAAAAACAAACAAAATCCAGCCCTCCAACCAAGCGAAATTTTTGAAGGAATTGTTGCGGGAATTGAAGTCGGAGGAAATCAATCGGGAATTCCGACACCTCAAGGGTTTTGTTTTTTTGATGATCGATATGCTGGAAAACCGCTTGTTTTCGCGGGGACAGTAGGATTAATTCCGCGAAAATTAGATGGACGAGATTCTTCTGAAAAATCAGCCAAAGCTGGTGATGCAATTATTGTCGCTGGTGGACGAGTCGGAATGGATGGAATTCACGGGGCGACCTTTTCTTCTGAAGCACTAGATGATGGAAGTCCGGCAACCGCGGTACAAATCGGTGATCCAATTACGCAAAAAAAATTATCTGATGCGGTGGTTCGTGAACTTCGCGAAGGCGGATTTATCAATTCGGTTCACGATTGTGGAGCAGGGGGAATTTCCGGAACAATTGGAGAATTGGGAGAAGAAGCGGGAGGATTTCGCGTAGATTTAGATAAAGTTCCGTTGAAATACCCAAACCTTGAACCATGGCAAATTTGGATTTCCGAATCACAAGAACGAATGACTTTTTCTGTTCCTCAGGAAAAAGTCGCGGGATTTTTGGAAATTATGAAAAAACACGGAGTCGAGGCAACAGTTCTGGGAGAATTTAATAATTCCGGACGAGGACAAGTTTTCTATAACGGACAGAAGATTTTTGATTTATCATTAGAATTTTTAGCAACCGGTTGGCCGTGTGAAATTTTGAAAGCTGAATATAAAGCTCCTCCCTCTCGTCCTCTCTCTGAGAAAGAGGAAATTATGGGAAATCCCGCGAAAAATTTAGAAAAAATGATTGCACGACAAAATATTGCGGGAATTGAATTTATTTCACAACAATACGACCACGAAGTTCTCGGTGGTTCGCTAGTAAAACCCTTGCAAGGGAAAGGACGCGTTAATGTGAATGCATCAGCAATTCGACCTGTTTTAAGTTCAAATAAAGCAGTGGTTTTATCACACGCTTTGAATCCGCGAATGACGGAAATCAGTTCTTACGATATGGCGGTGGCAACAATTGATGACGCAATTGGAGAAGCGGTGGCGACTGGTGCTAATATTGATCACATGGCGATTATGGATAATTTTTGCTGGTGTTCTTCTGATGAACCGGAACGCTTGGTACAACTTTTGGAAACTTCGCGAGGTTGTTATGACGCAGCTGTGAAATACGGAACGCCGTTTATTTCCG
>CAZYIR010000183.1:0-4885 GCA_964647165.1 uncultured Candidatus Peribacteria bacterium | reverse complement strand
TTTTAGAAGAATTTCCTCGCCATTATCAAAATAAATTATTCGATAATTTCCCGCTCGTACACGATAAATATATTCATATCCTTTAAGTTTTTTTCTATTTAAATCTGTAAAATCACGATTTTTAAGTTTTTTAAAAATTTCGCGGGATTTCAAGAAATCTCCAACAAAACTGGACAATGATCTGAACCCATTTGGTCGTTTAAATATTCAATACTTTTGCAATTCTCGCGAAATTTTTCATCGACAAAAAAGTAATCAATCCGCCAACCAACATTTCGTGAACGCGCGCGCGTAATAACATGCCACCAGGAGTAAACAACTTTATCGGGAAATTTTTCGCGGAAAATATCTACCCAGCCGTTTTCAATCCATTTAGTAATCCAAGCTCGTTCTTCTGGCAAAAATCCGATGGAATTTTTATTTGATTCCGGTCGTGCTAGGTCAATTTCATGGTGTGCACAATTCACATCTCCCGCGAAAATTACTGTTTTCCCTTGCTCGCGTAAAAAATTCGCGAAATTTAAAAACTTTTCGTAAAAAATAAGTTTTCCGTCCCACGCCTCGGGAGATTTTCCGCCATTAGGAAAATAAACTCCCAAAATTTCAAAATCTGTCCCGTTTTTTGTGAAAGAAATTCGCGAAATTCTTCCTTCATCGTCATTAAAATTATTCATTCCCGTATAAAATTCTGGTGAAATCTCCGCGAAAAAATCTTTTCGCAACCAAATTGCCGTCCCCGCATATCCTGGCTTTTGCGCGGAATGATAAAACTGTGTGTAATCCGCGTATTTTTCGCGGAATTTCAGTTTATCCAATTGTTCTTCTGTGGCTTTTATTTCCTGAATTAAAAGGATGTCCGGCTTTTCGTTTTCCAAGATTTCCGCGAGATTTCCCTTACGATCTACCGCCCGAACTCCGTTCACATTCCATGATATTATTTTCATTTTTTATGATTAATTTGTCTTATTTTTGTTATTTTGAAACAAATTCCAGACAACAAAGTGTTTTTTTAATCTAAAATTTCGCGAAATTATCTCCGCAGCTCGCCAACATAATTCTCCAACGCTTCGCAAAAATATTCAATGTCTTCGTCTTGTAAAAATTTGTGCAGAGAAATTCGTATCGGAAACTGCCACGACGGATCGTTTTCCATAAACTTAATTGTGTCTGTTGGCACCATAATATCACTCGAACACGCCGACCCTGTGGAAACACAAATTCGTTCTTCTTTGGACAAAACCGCCATCAATTCCGCCCCGCGAATTCCGTGAAAAGCAACGCTGATCGTTCCGGGAATTCTCGCGAAATTTTCGCTATGAATTTTGTGATGCGGAATGTTTTGAATAATGTATTCTTCAATTTGTTTTTGCCAGCGACTGAGTTTCTCCACAGTTTCAGATTCTTCGCGTGCGGCAATTTCAAAAGCTTTGGCCATTCCGGCAACTAACCAAGGATTTTTGGTATGCCGATCCCCGGAAATTTCCGGAAAATTTCGCGGAGTTTTCAAATACAAAAGTCCAACCATTTTAGGTCCGTAAATTTTTTGTGGCGCAAAAGAAATAGCATCTACACCGTCTGTTTCAAATTTTAATCCTTTCCCAAACGCCTGCGCCCAGTCTTCTAAAATAATAGCGTCCGGAAATTTCGCGCGAATTTTACGAGAATTAAAAATTTCGCCCGTTTCTGAATTCGCTTTCATTAAACAAACAACTTGTGGTTGTTTTTTCGCGAGAATTTCCAGTGGTTCACGCGGAGAAAAAAAATTCGTTTCCAGAATTTCGTCTTTAATTGATGAATGTTCAACAAACGACGCCCAGATATTTTTCCGCGAAAATTTTCGTTCACACGCCCAGAGAAAACGACGGTTAGAATCTGTCCCCGAATAAGTTATATGCAGTTGTTCCGGCGCTACACCCAAGATGTCCGCGATTTTTTGCAGAGAAGTGGTGATAACTTTTTGTGCTTCAAATCCCTGAAAATGTTTGGAATTATTGTTTCCGAAAATTTCGCGGAACTTTTCCATCTCCGCCCAAACTTCCGGATGAAGTGGCGTCGAGGCGGCGGCGTCAAAGTATAAATTAGCGTGTTTCATCGAGAAATAGTTTAACAAAATTTTCATAACAGGCGAATAACTTTACAAAAAAATGTAAAACTAAAAAAATTCCGCGAAATTTCGCGGAATTTTCTCAATATTTTAATAAATTATTATGCCGCCTTTTTATTTCTTTTACGAACTTTATCGTCCAACGCTTTATTATAAGTATAAACAGCTCGACCAGTTCGTTCAAAGAACGGATATTTCTGCAAACTGAGGGAAATTGTTCCAGTTCGAACATCTCGCTTATCTAAAACCGCTTCAATAATATCTGCTCGTTTCATTGTCCCACCATTTTCAATTAAAACTTGTCTAATTAAATCGCAAACCGTTCCTGAAGCCATTCCCCAATCTTTCAATCCATACATTCCTCGCCCCAATAACACAAACTCATCATGACGAATTAAATCATTATGAACCGCTTGTGGAGTAACTCGACGACGCTCCGGAAAATCTTTGGTTATTTTAGCCATTATTTCCGTAAAATGTAGAGGTTTCTTCTCCTTATCTAAAATAATTGCAATACAATCACGAATTGAACGCGGATTAATGTGTCTCCAAGATGTTAACCCCCAACCCTTTTCCGTTTCCATAAAATTCCAATCAATATAAAGCAAAGATTTTACCATTTCTCGCGGATATTTTTCTTTTAATTCAGAAGCTATTTCGTTAGCTGTCATCACATCCCCTTTCTTTTTCAAAACTTTAGCAATGTCTTTCATTGCATTTTTAATTTCAGCAAAAGAAACTGTTTTTAAGTGCCAAAACGGACGAAAAAATTGATTTTTTTCATGCTTAACCAAATCCTTAGAAACACGCATTGTGAATTTTAAAGAATTGGTATTTGTTTCTTGTGCTCCATCAATCACTTTCAACATCTCTGAAACCAAAGCGTCTTCCGACATAACACCACCAAATTTATTCAAAACAGCTTTAGCTATATCATGAATAACTCTAATCGACTTATCTTGCGAAATTCTTGCTAATTTTTGAATAGCTACCGCTTCAATTTGTCTAATTCGCTCCCGAGTAACCGAATAGCTTTTCCCAATGCTATCTAATGTTTCTTTTCGCTCATGACCAATAGCAAACCTTCTTTCAATAACATCTCTTTCTCTTTTTGTCAGTAACCCTAGCAATTTTTCCATAAATTCTTTAAAATCAACCTTAATTTTGTCTGGTATAGAAGCGTTTGTCATCTTAAATAACTTTAAAAACTACAATTCTCTTTTAGAATAGTAGTTTATTTTTTGTTGTCAAAGTTTTTTTTTCGATGTTTTTATAGTTGCTTTTGTGTTGAAAACATGATAAAGTTAAAAAGATGCGATCTCCGGAATGGTCTCATATTTACAATAGCAAGGATATCAACAATAGTTCCGCGAAATTTTGGCAAATTCCAACTGAAATATCGGAAAAAATAAAAAATCAACTTAAACCATTAGAGAAAGGTTTTGTTTCTCCTCAATTAGGTGGAAAACGGCAAGTAATCAAATATAGCCCCTTACGACTTGCTTGGCGAAAATCGCGCAACAAACTGCGTCAAGTCGACCAACGAATATTAAATTTTGGAAAATCTAATTTCATTAACCCTTATCCAAACGCGCAACTAAACACAATTGATTTATTTTTAAATAAATGGATTGAGACTGATTATGAAAAGGCTAAAAAAACTGGAGGATTAATAATTCCGAAGATTTTTAGAACATGGGCTCCCTCAAGTTATTTAGGGAAATGGTTAGATACGACTTTAATGCCTACTGGAATTCCTCAACTCGCCTGGAAAACTCGTCAAAAATTAAATAAGATTTTAATTCCCAGATTAAGATGGGGAACAAACAAAATAAAATCAATTTATCGAAAAACCGAAGAATTAATCCTGCCTATAGAAAAAGTAAAAGAACGTCGGCGAAAACGATATTTAAATCGTTTAAAATTTCGCGAAAACATTCAAATTCCTGTCGAAAAACTACAAAAATATGTTAATAAAGAAATAGAAATTCCTCCTCTTTCTCTCTTCCCACAGAAAAAAAGAAAATCAAAACTTCCTTCTTGGAGAGATCGCAAACGCAAGTGGCGGGAAGCGGAATTGAAAAAAAAATTGTATGAAGTACCAGAGGATACGGAAGAAGTAAGTTGGGCCGCTTAAATTCTCCGCGAAAATTTGCAATCTCCGCGAAAATTTTTATAATTTTGGCGTTCTTAAAAAATCAAAAATCCCTTTGAGCGGCTATCCACCGTGACACTTAAATAAAAAACAGTGAGGGAGTCGGCAGAAAGCACAAAAAAAAGACATGCTTTGCATGATAAAAAGTGTTAGTAGATCCGAACGGTTTTGTAATAAGTTTGCCCGTTAGCAAAACAATTAAGCCGCAAAATTTCGCGGAAATTTGGATGGTACCATCCCGCAAGGCGGGGTTCCAAAGTGAAAATAATATTTTCGCGTTTTTTGAAGATTTATTCCACAAGAAACGAGTGGCAAAATAAATCTTTACCCTGAGCGATAAATATTTGTTAAAATGAATAAAAGCCGAAGCCGAATGGGTCTAATCTCAAATCCCGCGAAATTTCGATAATATACAATATAAATGACAAAAAACTTCCCGCAACCGGACAACAAAAAATCAGTTGATAAAGCTAAAAAAAAAATTTTGAAATTTTGGAAAGAAAACAAGATTTTTGAAAAAACTCTCAGCACGCGAAATCCAAAAAATAAGTTTAATTTTTTTGATGGACCGCCGTTTGCAACTGGTTCTCCACACTACGGACATATTCTCGCGGGAACTATCAAGG
>CAZYIR010000182.1:0-2571 GCA_964647165.1 uncultured Candidatus Peribacteria bacterium | reverse complement strand
ACCAGCGAGTTTTCCGCGAAAAAATCAATTGTTTTTTTGAGCAAGCGGAAGCCCCATTCGACTTCTTGTTTTTAAAAAACATTCGTCGCTCAGGGATAGGGAAATATAAAATTTTCGTGGAGTTTTTTTTTATCAGCACAGTAAAATAAACAGTAAGGGAGATTGCTTCGTCGCTGCGCTCCTCGCAATGACAGTAAATAAATTTATTTCTTATTTAAAACTCCTTCAATTCCTGCTTTAGCAAGTAAACCAGTAGCTACTATTTCAACAGCATATAAAGGAATTTGAGAGGTGCTCTCATTAACGATAACCGAATTAATAGCAAATTCCAATCCCAAACCAACTCCCAAAATACCAATTCCCGCGAAAAAAGCATATTTAAACCAGTCTTTCCAAGAAGATGTTTCTTTGTGTCCTGATTTTTCCATCGCTGTTAAAATACAAACAATAAGAAAGTTGTCAAATTATTCTTTGATAATTCCAATATATTGAACAATTTTGGGTAGATCTTCTTCATTTAAAAAATCTAAAATTTGATTGGTTTTCAAAAATAATTCAGAACTGGCGGCGGAATTTTTCGCGGAAATTGATAATTTACCGTTACTAAATTTAACCGGTTGCCAAAGTTCGGTGTATTGTGGAAAATTTTTCGCGATAATTTGGCGAGTTTTTTCGCAAATTAAAGCGGCAACTGCTTGGTTATCAAGTTTGTATTTTTTAGCCGCGAGAAACAGAAAGTCTTTGGCACTGGAAAATCCCATTATCGTTTTCTTAAAATAACAGATAGGTTTGTGGCGTCAGTGAATGTTTTTTTGGCAAGTGAAATTGTGCGAAATTTTTCTAATAAAAACCTTAGTTCAGATTCAGAAATGAAACTATTTTCATCAGCATCAGATTTGGATTTCAAAAGGATTTTTAATTTATTGTTATTAACAAACCCGTAATTTTCAGAAGCCGGAAGATTAAATAAAATATTTTCGCGGAAATCATTATTTTGAGTAAGGTTTACTTTACTGGCAAAAGATTTCAAAACATCACGCACTCCGTTTTCATGGTTAGAAAAAACCAGAAATCCGTTTAAAAAACCGTAAGAAAATTTTTGTTGCGGATTTGCCGCCTCATCATCCATTTTTGTTTCTGTTGTGTAATAAGTATTGGATTGAAATTCTTTTTCTTTAATATTAATTTTTTCGCTATCTACGATGACCAATTCTTGTCGAATACTACCATCGGGAAGTTTGTGTTCAATAACTTTTGTTGAGTATTTTTGTTGGGCGTTTTTAATAATTTCCTGAAGTTTTTTATTGTTTTCATCCGCAATGCTCTCACCAAAACCGGTTATTAAAGTAAAATAAGTGAAAGGATTTTCTTTGTCCGCGAAATTTAAAATAAGAGCATACTGTCCATGAATTTTTTCTAAAAAATCTTTCTGGAAATCAAAATTTTCACCTAGGAGTTTTTTAAACCCAGCTCGTAAAACACCATCAAAAATTAAAGCAAATTGAGGATGAGTTTCCTCTAAGAATTTTTTAGTGTGTGAATATTTCGCGTGTAAATCATAACCGTTCAAGAAAAACAGAACATCTTTTGGTGCGTATTGAGCCAATTCTGGAATTATTTCGTGGGGCGTGTTTTGTAGTAGTTCCGTAGAAAAAACGCCTTTGGTGGTTAAAAATTTAGAATTTATTTTTAATTCATCATTTGTTGTTTCCAGTTCCAAACCGAAAGCGGGAACAGTTTTTGCTAAAGCTTTAAATAATGGTTTTTGTTTACCTAATTTAAACCCGTTTTCAACTAATTTTTCAAAATTAACATATCCTAAAATTTCGCGCGGACCAGATAAATCTCGGCTAATTTCTTTAAATTTAGAGTTCTGAGCCAGACGCGGTTTATCGTCTAGGATTGATTCTAAAGCTTTTTTAGAGCTGGCAATTATCAGCCATTTATCCTTAAAAACAAAATACATTTCTGAGGAAAAACTTGGAGAATACACCGTAAATCCCGCGAAATTTTTCTCAACCAACTCCTCTTCCGGAACCAATAATTTTTTTATGAATTTTTTCGCGAAATTTTTACTACGATATTTACCGGCAAATACAAAATCTTTGTCGGGAAGCCAAGCAAAAGCTATTTTTTTGCCCAACCATGGTTGTAAATCGGTAATTTTAACATTAGGTAAATTTTTCGCGAGAATTTGTTCTACCCCTTCTAAAAAACCAAGTTCACCAAATTTTTCAATATTCTGTGGTGAAGTTTTGAATTCGCCCAAAATAATTGTATCAGTTGGTAAAAAATCACTAGCACTATCACTGGGATTAATCCAAAAATTATAAATCATTCCCAAAAACCCAATCAAAAAAAGAAAAGCTCCGGTTGAAAAGATTATTTTATTGGAATTGGTGCGTTTTCGATAATTCATATTTATTCAAATACAAACAAATTATTAACTTTTTTAAAGCTAAAAATCAAGTGTTTTCTAAAATTTTGCGGAAACAAGGAAACTTTTTTTATTTTAAAAAGCCATCATGATGATGGCTTGCAATTTCTTAATATGGTCGGGGTGAGAGGACT
>CAZYIR010000181.1:0-2298 GCA_964647165.1 uncultured Candidatus Peribacteria bacterium | reverse complement strand
TAATATTTTAAAAAAATCCCGTGAAAATTTCGCGGGATTAATTTTTATCACTTACTCCCAACTCCTTCAAAAGCGTGTCACTTTCTATCATTTTTTTTCTATTTTTATGAATATTTAAGATATCCGTAACTTTATCTTTTGCAAAGAGAATAGACATAACTATTGCTATTTTTGAATAAGGAACATCTTGCTTAGAAATATAAACCGACCACAAAGTAATCATCAATCCAACCCAAACATATTTTCCAACTAATTTAGCATGATGCTTAAACGATTTTCTTTTTACTATTTCTTCAAAAGCTTCTTTTTTAACATGTTCTAATGCTCCAATTTTTTTACATAATTCTTCTGTTTGTTGTTCTTTTTTTATTTTCATAATTTTCAAAGAATTAATCTAAAATTTCGCGGGATTTTCATCCCGCGAAATTAGTTTCTTATTTATTTAATAACTTTTTCAATTTTTACCGAACGCCCGTTTCCTAATTGCAATCGAATTACTTTTAGATTTCGTGCATACGGATCTCGTTTAATAATTCGTCCTTTTTTGCCGTATGTTCGTCGTCTTTCCCATTTATTTACTTTTGATTTTTGAGCATTTCGCGCCAAAATTCCTTTATAAGCATCTTTTCCGGAAATCTTTTCTAATGGTTTTAATTCTTGTAAAGCTTCTTTAAATTCGTCAGATTTATATTCCGGCGCCTGAAATTCCTTTTGAAATTTTCCTTTCATTACTTTAATTTTTTTCGCGAGAGAAATTACCTCTTCTCCGTTTTCATCAATAGTTAAAATTCCTCGACGAGAAATTCCGCGAAATTTTACTTGGTTTTGAGCTCGTTTCATTGTTGGACGATCCCAACCCAAAATTCCGTACCGATATCCTCGGAAGACTTCAAATCCATTTCGATTAATATAAGTTAAAATTTCCGGTTTTACTCCGTATCGTAAACGATCACCAAAAGCTTTCCATTCTGCCGGAGTTTTATATTTCCCAAAAGTATTGTGTGGATTACCGTTTGATGGAATATATTTGGTTCCAATCCGTGATTTACCTGATGAATAATTCGCGGAAGTTCCAAAAGCTGAAACCCCTGTTGCAGTTGCTTCTAAGTTATCTAGACTGTGTGTGTTTAAGACATTCCCAGCACCTTTAATTGTATAAGTGTTATCTCCGTTATTAATAATTTGGATAGCTGGATTATTTGAATTTACCAAAGTAATTCGACTTAAACTAGAAATTAAAATATCTCCTCCACTTTGTGTATGAGAAATTTCTCCAGAAAGACTATAAACCCAAATTTTTGTCGCGACTTTTTGTCCATCTTCTTGAACAAATAATTCTGAAGTTGTAATTTCTACTCCTTGATTTGATGTTTGTGTTTCATGAACAGATGATAATCCGTTTAAAACAGAATTAACAATTTTGTCATCATCATGTCCAAGATTTTCTTCTTGTTTATCTAAATAATACGAAGGATGAAAAAATGTTAAGTTATAATTTTGGTCTTTTTGTGCCAAAACTGAATATTCTCCATTTGAATTAGTTATACCAGTACAAATTTCTTGATTTAAATTACATGTTTCTCCGTACCGTGAAACAACTTGCACTATTGCACCCGTGATTGGATGTCCTTCACTGTCTGTCACTCGTCCTACAAATCCAATTGTATAAGGCTGAGTATAAGCAACTTCTTCGGTTGAATCATTCCCCGCTTTGTCACGAGTTTGAATATTTAATTCATAAGGATTGACAATGTCATGCGGTGGAATTAATCCTCCTGTTAAATCAGAATTTCGTCCGTCAAAATTCCGCGAATTTATTCGCTCGTTTTTGTGATCTCCGTCAATATTGGAAAAACGCACATTATAATCTTGAATTCCAGAAACTTCATCAATTGTATTTGAAGTGTCATCTGCATCATTTGTCCAAATAAATTGAGCATTTGAACGATGTTTAAAAGTCGTTGTTTCTACTCCAACTGCATCTAAAACATCTGTCGGATTAAGTGGCGCAGTTTTATCGAAAATTACGCGAGATCCATCGGTTGTTCCTGTAACATCAATCCTTTGATTTCCCGCATTATCCTGAATAGTTATTTCAAAATCAACAACTCCTTCTATTCCATCAACATTTGGAGCTGTCATTGTCCATTTACGCCATTGAGATGCATTTCCTTCTGGCGTTGTACAGGCTTCTCCTGTTAGTCCAGCATCAGTAAAGGCGCCCGCCCATATTCCTAAATTCCAAGAAAAAGCAGTTTGTAGGACATTTTCTGTGTCTACATAATCACAAAGCTGAAA
>CAZYIR010000180.1:0-6821 GCA_964647165.1 uncultured Candidatus Peribacteria bacterium | reverse complement strand
AAAATTTCGCGAAATTTTTTCAAAAAGACATTTTTTACTATAATGAAAACAAACAAAAATGAATTTTTTACAAAAACTATTTTTACGAAGTATTAATGAAGGCCTGATTCAACTTTGGCGAAATAAATTTTTATCGTTAATGACTATTGGATTAGGAGTTCTTATTTTGATTTTATTAAATTTGGTCTTTTCAATGCAATATTTCGCGGAAAAATCACTTCGTGATATTGAAGCTAGAGCCGATTTTTCAATTGCCCTCCGCGAAAATTTTGACGGTTTTGAACTGGAAGCTTTACAAAATGATTTAAAAAAATTTGATGTAGAAACACAAATTTTAGAGGCTCATAAATTTAATGATTTTCCTCTTCCTCCGCGACTCTATTTAAAATTTCGCGACATTTCACAAGTGGAAGATATTTTTGAAAGCATCAAAAATCCCCGCTATTCTGAAATAATCGCCAACTGGGATTCCGCTGGAGAAAAAGATTTTGTAAATGTTATTTCCAAATTATTGAATTTACGACAAAATGTGGAAAAAGCCGCTCAAATTTTAGTTATTCTTTTTATAATTGGAGGCATTCTTTTAATTATCAACACTTTCCGTTTAGTTATTTTTTCGCGAAAAAATGAAGTGTTTATCGCGCGTTTGGTAGGCGCCACCCCCGAATTTATTATGGGGCCATTTATAGCTGAAGGTGCTTTCTTAGGATTTATTTCCGGATTTTTATCCATTTTGATTTTTATTTTTTTACTCCGCGAAATTACGATTTTACCCGGCGGACAAATTTTTATTTATCTTTGGAATAATCTGTTTCTTTGGGAAATACTCGTCTCAATTATTGTAGGAATACTGGGTGCTTGGTTGGCTGTTCGCAAATATCTTTTTGGAAAACTGCAATAAATTTTCGCGAAATTTTTCTTAAATAATTTACAATACCGTTGATGCGCGAAAAAAAAACTTTATCTATTTTGCTACGAAAAACATTATTACCTAATGATGATGTTATTTTAGAATTTTTAACTTTAAAATTTGGTAAAATATCCGTATTTGCTAAAAAATTCGCGAAATCAAGAAAACGACTGGAAATAGATTTTTTCCGTTTAATAGAGTTAGAAATCTTTGAAGGAAGACACTCCAAATCACTGAAATCAGCTAGTACTTTCTCTGTTTTTCATAATTTTTCGCGAGATTTTCAGTCCAGCCAAATCGGTTTTAAGTGGTTAGATATTTTGTCTAAAATCCTCCCTGCAGAAGAAATAAATACTGATTTATTCAAAACTGTTATAGATTTATTCACTCATTATACGGTAAATGATTTTCAGAAATGGAATGCTTATTTCCAAATCCAAATGCTAAATAAAGCCGGCTTTTGGCCTAAATTTGATAAAATTCGCGACAATATTTACTTTAATCCTTTAAATAAAAAAATTTCGCGAGAAAAAACACCTGAAACAATCGCTATCTCTAACTTGGAACGACAATTATTAGAGTTTTTACGACGAGCGGATTTAGCTGAATTTTCTAATAAAAAAAATAATCTACCGCAAAATTTCGCGAAAATTTTTGAAGTTCTCGAAGCCATAGAAAAATTTAAATAAAAACATTTCAACATTATACGCAAGAGAAAATCTTTGACCTTTGTGTGCTAAAAATAAAAAATAAGTACACAAAACTTATTCATGATGAAAAAAATTGTTCTCGTTTTCGGTTTAATGATTGCTGCTGTTTTCGCGGTAAATTATGCTAACGCCCAATCTACTGATTACAACGTGCGTTGGGAAGTTGTTAATATGTCGAAAGACAATATTGATGCCGTGGTAAACGGAGTTCGTCCCGGTGACACCGTGCGCTATGAAGTAACTCTGAGTGGCGGAGATGGTCCGGGAACTTATAATCCACGCGTTGATTTGTCTGATGTTTTAAATAAAGCTGAATTTATCTCGGCTGTAGGTGGAACATTGGAAGGAACCACTTTGGTTTATCCGCCACAAATGTGTGCTGGTTGTGAAACACAAACATTTTCTTTTATCGTTCGCGCCAAAGATGTATGTGATTCTGCTACAGCTATGACTGCTTCTATAAACAATGTTTCGGTAACTGTTCCTTTTGAATGTGAATTGGCACAAAGTGGTCCTAATTTGATTATGTTTCTATCAGTTGGTTTAATTTTAACTATTATGGGATACTTCGTCCTTTCTTTAAAAAGAGAAGAATTAAATAAGTAAAACAAAAACAAATACAAAATATATAAAGAAAAAGTCGCTTCGGCGACTTTTTCTTTATGATAGCTGAATAAAATAAAAATTTTCGCGAAAAAAATTGACTTTAATCTTCCAAAAAACCACAAACTGTTTCCACCATCACTCCTGTTCCACCTTTGGGACAATATTCATAGCCGGTTTTTGTCCAAGCAGTTCCTGCAATATCAAAGTGACACCAAGAAGTTTCTCGAACAAAGTTTTCCAAAAAAGCCCCCGCCATAGAACTTCCCGCGCTTACTCCAGCTGTCCAATTTTGCAAATCAGCCAATTCTTCTTTAATTTTTTCGCGGAATAAATCCGTGATTGGCAACTCCCAAACAGGTTCTTCTGATTTTTTCGCGGAGTTTTTAATTTTTTGTAAAAGATTTTTATTATTCCCCATAATTCCAGTTATTTCATATCCCAAAGCAGCAATACAAGCCCCAGTCAAAGTCGCAAAATCCAAAACCTTAGTTGGCTGATATTTCTCTGTTACATAGCTTAAACAATCAGCCAGAACAAGTCGCCCCTCAGCGTCGGTATTGGTAATATGACAAGTTTGCCCACTATACATTTTAATAATATCATCAGGACGATAAGCCCGTCCGTTGATCATATTTTCCACTAACCCAACTACTCCAATAACATTCCCCGCGAAATTTGTTTTAGCTAAATACTCCATTATTCCCAAAACCGTCCCCGCTCCAGCCATATCCATTTTCATTGTTTCAATGTGTTTGGTCGGCTTTAGATTATAACCACCGGCATCAAAACAAACTCCTTTTCCAACCAAAGCTGTTTTTTCGCGAGATTTCTTGTCTCCCCAGTATTCTAAAATCACCATAAAAGGTTCACTATCCGATCCTTGTCCCACAGCTAAAATACCTCCCATACCTAATTTTTCTAATTTTTTACGATCAAAAACCGTAAGAGAAATTTTACGATACTTCTTCGCTAATTTTTTTGCGCGGTCCACCATTTCCGTTGTGGTTAAAATATTTGGTGGCAAGTTAACTAACTCACGAGTTGTATTAATGGCCTCCGCCAGTGCTAAATCCCGCGAAATTTTTTCTTCATTTAATTTTTCCGCTGAAATCAAAGTAATTTTCTCTACAAAGGTTTGTTTTTCAGTGTTCCCGATTTTAAATTCATAATTACCACCAAGTGCACCAATAATTATTTTTTTCGCGAAATTTTCAAAATCCGCCTTCTCCCCTCGAGAGGAAGGAAGCACAAACGAAATTTCGCGGAATTTTGATTTTTTCGCGATTTTTATCGCAGTTCCCGCCGCTTTTTTCGCGAAAGATTCTTTTTTACCGTCTCCTAAACCAATTAAAAATATTTTTTTTGCAGGATTTCGGTCTACAAAAATTTGCAGACTTTCTCCCAATTCTCCCTGAAAATCATTTCTTTTTAATCTAGTAAGAATTTCCTTGATTAAGGAATCAGACAAAATTTTTCCAAATTGTTTTTTTAGTGAACTTGCTCCCGTTTTTTGGTACAAAAAAATAGCGAGAAAATCTGTCGTAGTAATTTTAGTTTGAGTAATTATTTTCATATTTTAGTTTTTTAAAAAAAATTCGCGTGGATTATAAGTTATTTTTGAAATTCCCGCGAAATTTTTTAAAGATCTATTTCTAAACCTCCTTCATCATCAAGCTCTTTCTCTATTTCAATATTTTCTTCGTAAATAATTTCTTCCGATGTGTTAAGTTCATTTCTAAAATGTCTCACAATCCCCCATTTTAATGGATTTATGGAAAATTTCGCGGAGACCGGTTTTTGTTTGTATTCGGCCTTTAACTCTTCCGGTTCAATTCCAATTTCAATAATTTCCTCCTCATTAAAATCATCTTCTACAGATTTATAAGAATCTTGTTTTATGGATGTTTCTTCTCGCTCGGAAATATTTTCGCGAAATTTTTCACGATTAGGTTGTCCTTTCCCACGAACATGAGTTTGAACAAGTTGTGATAGTAAATCTTTAAGCGCACTTTCCTCTACGAAATTTTTTTCAGCCAACATTTTTGCTTTGTGCTCACGAATTTTACGAATAATTTTTCGCGGATTTCGTACTCTCAAAAATTCTTTCTGCCCTCCAGAGACCTTTGTAAAAATTAAATCACCTTTGTCTCCCAAATAATCACCAACTCCTTTTTTTTCTATCTCTACATCATCCAAATCAAAATAATCAATTCGACTGGCTCGTTTATCAAAAAAGTTATTAAAAACAACAAAAACTAAACTTTCATTAGTCATTAAAATTGAATTACTATACCAATGCATAAAAATCGTAAAAACCTTAAATAAACCAATAAAAAACGGAATAAGCCAAAAATAATTATATTTATTTTCAACACTATAATCATAGTAATAATTCTCCCAATAAAACCAGACAATATAAGAAATTATTCCCCAAATTATCGCGAAAAAAAACATTTTCAAAAAAGTTGTCCCCAAAGGATGACGAAAAACCGCGAAAACCTTTTCGTCTTCTTCTAAAAAATCACTAAAACCCCAGTGTTTTAAATTCATCTTTGTTGAGTTTAACATAAAATTACTTGTTTTTAAAAAAATTCGCGGAAAGTTTTGACATTTTTGTTTTTATATTATAAAATGATACCTCGCTTAAATCAAATAACTAAATTTCGCGGGGAAATTATTGGTCAAAATAACTATGAATAAAAATCTAAAAATCAATACGGAAAATTTACAAATTTTTAAGAAATTTCTGGAAGAAAAACCGAAACTTTTAATTCTTTCTCACGCCAATCCTGATGGCGATACAACCGGGTCAAGTATGGGGCTTTATTTAGGTTTAAAACAGCTTAATTTAGATGTTTCCTTAGCTTGTATTGATGAAATTCCGCGAAATTTTCGTTTTATGACACCATGGAAAGAATACAAACAAGATTTTAATTCTGATGATTATGACGCGATTATTTTTATGGATTGTGGAGACAAGCGAATGACGAAATTTCACGAAACTAAACCTGAAATTCTAACTAACAAAACTTTTAAAATTAATTTTGATCACCATCCAACCAATGATCTTTTTGGAGAAATTAATTTTGTTAATACTGAAGCGTGTTCCACTTGTGCGATAACTTTTGAGGTTTTAAAAAAATTAGAAATAAAAATTACTCCAGAAATAGCAACTTGTTTATTATTTGGATTATATACCGATACGGGAGGATTTATTCACCAAAACACAAAACCATTTACCTATCAAGCGGCTTCTGAATTAGTTAAGGCCGGTGGAAATATCTCCAAAATTTCGCGGAACTTTTTCTACAATCACGAGTTAAAAAAATTTAAACTCTGGGGAAAAGTTCTAAAAAACTTACATATTACGGAAGACGGAGCGGCTATTATCGGTGTTTATCGTCAAGATTATGAATCTATGGGAGCAACACGCCAAGATTTGGGCGGAATTATTGACATTATTTCTTCTATAGAAAATGTAAAATACTCCGTAATGTTATCCGAAGACGAAAAAAATAATGTTAAAGCTTCTCTGCGCACTCGGCGTGATGATGTTGATGTCAAAGCTTTAGCTGAGAAATATGGTGGTGGCGGACATGTTAAAGCTTCCGGATTTACTGTGCCAAACGGACATTTGAAAAAAGTTGTGAAGTGGAAAATTGTGCAGGATTAATTAAACACCTTAATCCCAGAAATTAAATTTCCGCGAAATTTTCTAAATTGATTTTTTCGCGGGATTTTTTAGTATTCAGATGATTTTAAAAAAAATTATTATGACAACTTACGCAAAGGCCGGTGTAAATATCGAAGAAGGTGATAAAGCGTCAAAAAGTGCTTACGATTTCGCAAAAGCGACCTTTAATTCCCGCGAAAATTTAATCGGACAGCCGGTTACTGGTGAAGACGGATTTGCCGGGTTTATCGATATGGGAGAATTTTATTACGCCCAATGTTGCGATACGGTTGGAACCAAAATTATGATTGCCGAGAAAACGAAAAATTTCGCGGGATTAGGTTTTGATCTGCTATGTATGGTGTGTGATGACGCGGTTTGTACTGGTGCGGAAACAGTTTCCGTAACGAATACTTTTGAAACAAACAAAATAAATTCCCGCGAAATTAACGCAATGATGGAATCACTTTCCAAAGCTTGTATTGAACAAAAAGTGGCGATTGTCGGTGGAGAAATCGCGGAAGTTGGCGCAATGACCAACGGAACTGGCTGGGGCGCAGATGCTGTGGGAATCGTGGAAAAAGACAAGGTTATCACAGGAAAAGATGTTCAAGACGGCGATATAATTATTGGTTTAGCAAGCGATGGTTTTCGTTGTAATGGATTTTCTTTGATTCGGAAAATTCTCGCGGATAATTTTGGTGAAGATTGGGCTTTTGCTAAATATGATGATGAAAAAACTTGGGGAGAAATGGTTTTAACACCGTCGAAAATTTATTCAGATTTTGTTCTAACTTTGATTGGAAGATTTAAAAAATCCCGCGAAATTTCTGTTCACGGAATTGTGCATATAACCGGTGGTGGAATGCATAATCTTTTTCGAATTATTAAAGGACGAGATTTAGG
This sequence comes from uncultured Candidatus Peribacteria bacterium, assembly GCA_964647165.1. Taxonomy (GTDB): domain Bacteria; phylum Patescibacteriota; class Gracilibacteria; order UBA4473; family UBA4473; genus JALVIB01. The sequence goes on along the minus strand of CAZYIR010000180.1, from coordinate 16 downwards.
ATTTATCATCGATAAT
>CAZYIR010000179.1:0-1818 GCA_964647165.1 uncultured Candidatus Peribacteria bacterium | reverse complement strand
CCCGAAAACTTGTAAATTCGTTACTCCAAAATGTTTTTTCAAAAGTTCATCAGAATTTTTTCGCGGGAATTTGCGCGGAGTTTTAAGCGCGTTTGGTAATTTGCTACAAAATTTATCATCATCAAAAATCTCGCTCGGAATCAAAATTTCGCGGGGATTTAGTTTCCAAATTTCATCCAAAAAATCAAAAAGACTGCCAAAACTCGCCGTCCTAAAATCTCCCGTTGATAAATCCGCAACCGCTAAACCATACGATTCCTTTTTCCCATCAAAATCGAGCGCAACTAAATAAGAATTTTCCTCGGGATTCAAATTTTTTTCTACATTCGCTCCGGGCGTAACAATTCGAGCAATTTCCCGCGAAAATTTCCCGTCTCCCAGTGGAACTTGCTCCGCAACAGCAACTTTATAACCATGCTCAACCAAAGTTTCTAAATATTTATCCGCCGAATGATAAGGAACCCCGCACATCGGCATTTCGTTTTCAGTTCCTTTATGTCGCGCAGTCAGCGTAATTCCCAAAATTCGCGACGCTAATTTCGCGTCTTCAAAGAACATTTCGTAAAAATCCCCCAGTCGAAAAAACAAAATTGCGTCCGGCGCTTTCTTTTTTAATTCTAAATATTGTCGTTGAATGGGGGTGCTCATTTCGCGGGTAAAGTATAAAATTTCGCGGAAATTTGCAAATCCTATTATTCTTTAAACCAAACTCTCTAAATTTCGCGGAAAACTCACATAAAAACCAGTTCTTCATTACCACCAAACTGTCTTGTTGGTTTGTTTTTCATAATTTGATTCATTTTTACCAATAACAAAACATTTAGCAATAACAAAACAAAAAACTCCGCGAATTTTTTACCTTTTTTGTAATTCTTTATTTCTTTTCAGACAACGGGGTGAATTCGCATGCTTTCTCTTTTTTACAAGAAACTTTATAAGATTTTCCTTCTACGATTTTCCCGTTAATCATCTCGTCTGCCAGCGGACTTTCAATGCGATCGGCTATAACTCGTCGTACTTCTCGTGCCCCAAATTCCGGATTATAAGCAGATTTCGCAAGTGAATTTATATCAGATCCACCAATCTTTAATGAAATGTTTTTTTCGCGGAGACGGTCCTGTAATTTTTGTATATGCAATTTAACTATTTTTTTAATAGAATCTCGTGTTAACGGTTTAAAAATAACAATTGAATCCAATCTATTTAAAAACTCAGGAGTGAATGATTTTTTCAGATCTTTTTTTACATCTTCCGCAATCGAATTAAATTCTTCTTCAGATTCCGCGAGATCTTGCTTAGTCGCCCCAAAACCAATTGTATTTGCATTCTGCTGAAATCTTTCCGCTCCCACATTCGAAGTCATAATAATTATAGTGTTTTTAAACGACACTGTTCGTCCTTTACCATCAGTTAATTGCCCATCTTCAAAAATTTGCAACAGCATATTATGGACATTTTTATGCGCTTTTTCAATTTCATCAAAAAGAACAATTGAATAAGGACGACGACGAACTTTTTCCGTTAATTCTCCACCTTCTTCGTGTCCAACATATCCAGCAGTTGCTCCCACCAATCGTGAACCGGTATGTCCTTCTGAAAATTCCGACATATCGATTTTTATTAATGATTTTTCGTCATTATAAATTTCTTTCGCGAGATTTTTGACCAACTCAGTTTTTCCAACTCCCGTCGGACCAAGGAATAAAAACGCTCCTAACGGACGATTTGGGTCTTGCAATTGCAAACGCGCGCGCCGCACAGATTTCGCGATAACTTTGATTGCATTATCTTGTCCGACAATATTTTTTTGTAAAGTTT
>CAZYIR010000178.1:0-5343 GCA_964647165.1 uncultured Candidatus Peribacteria bacterium | reverse complement strand
CGAACAACTTTTGAAACTTTACCGGGGAAATTGCCGGGACGACTACATGTCGTTCTTTCGCGAAAAGCTGGCGACTGGGACAAAGTTGAAGAAAATGTAGTTTTTACATCGTTAAATCCCGCGAAAATATTGGAGAAACTGAAATCACTTGGATTTAAAAATCCAATTTTGGCTGGCGGGACAACAATTAACTCTATTTTCGCGAGAGAAAAACTTATTGATGAAATGATTGTTACAGTTTCACCAACAATATTTGGTGATGGGATGGGAATTTTTTCGCGGGAAATTGAAATGGATTTAGAACTTCAAAAAGTTGAACCGTTGGGCGAAAATTCCGCAACTTTTTATTATAAAATAAAGAAGTAATCACTTTTTATTCCTCAAAAAAATTAATTGTTTTAAAAATGATCTTAACAAGAACTGAAATTCAAAAACTGATTCTCGCGAAAAAACTAATTTTTGAACCAGAACTCGACGGCTACCAAAACCAACCGCACGCTGTAGATTTACGATTGGGAACGGTATTTTATATTCCAAAAATGTGGAAAGTGACTGACAAAGGCCGCGAAATTTTAACCGTTGATGTAACGGAGAACGCCCAAGATACTTTTGAAAAAATTGAACTGAAACCGGGACAATTTTTTGAACTTGCTCCGGGCGAATCGATTATCGCTTCAACTTTAGAAAAAATCTCCCTGAAATCTGATGATTTAATGGGAGTTCTTTATCCGCGAAGTTCTATTAATCGTCGCGGACTTTCTGTTGATTTAACGGGAATTGTTGATGCGCATTATTCAGGAAATTTAATGATTCCCATTTTTAACAAAACAGCAAATCAAGTGATTCGGATTTATCCGGGCGAACGAATTTGTCAGTTGGTTTTCCAAAAACTAACTTCGGACTTATCACCAACAGAAGCTAATTTACACGGCAAAATTTCCGCGAAATATGAAGGTGCGAACGCAAATGAATTAGCTCTAAAAAAAGATGATGATTTGGAAATTGAATTAATTAAAAAAGGAGATTTAGAGACGCTTAAAAAAATCAAATAGGAAGTGTGAATACACATTTGTACCTTTGAATAAAGATAAAATTTCGCGGAAATTTCTCCCTGAAAAGCCAACAGCTAATCGCTAAAGTCTAAAAGCTACCTTAAATAATGAAAAAAAAACTTCCGTATCTACCAAAATCCCGCGAAATTTTATATGTTCCGTCAGATAATAAGTTTATGTTAGCGGCTAAAAAATTTGCAGAGGAAAATTCGCAGGATTCGCAATTCAAAACTGGTGCTGTCATTGTTCAGAACGGAAAAATTATTGGTTTTGGCGCTAATGGCTCAGATTTTCACGAAAAAATTGGATGTGTGCGGAAATTTTTTCGCGTAAAAACCGGAAAAAAATATTGGATGTGTCCGGGTTGTTCACCCCAAAATCATGCCGAACAAAGTGCCATAGCAGACGCCAAATTTCGCGGAAATTCCACCAAAGGAGCTGATTTATATTTATGGGGACACTGGTGGTGTTGTCAAAGCTGTTGGGAAAAGATGATTGAGGCAGAAATTCGCAATGTTTATTTGGAAAAACAATAAAATTTGATTTGACTTTTTATTTTTTATATTGTAAAATACCTTCTCGCGTTGTCAAAGTTTCGATTTCGCGAAATTTCCACTAGCACTAAAAATCGTTAAATGAATAACAAAAAAGCTATCGCCCTCTTGCGAAATTCCGCGAAAATTTTACTTGTCGGCGCTCACAACTGGCAATTAGACGATATGGCAGGACTTCTGGGATTGGAAAGTTTACTTTCTGAATCGAAGGAAGTTCTAGCCGTATCGCCGGACAAAATTTCCGCGAAATTATCGTTTCTACCAAATTTTGCGAATGTTCAAAAAACTTTGCAAGGCGGACAAGGAGTGGCAATTTCGATTGATAACGCGAATGAAGATGGACTAAATTATGAAATTGTTGATGGAAAATTAAATATTTTTATCACCGATGATTCGGGAAAAATTTCGCGGGATTTGGTTTCCGTGCAAGATTATGTCGGAAAATTTGATTTGATTGTAACAATTGGTGTCAATGCTCTAGAAGATTGTGGAGAAATTTTCGCGAAAAATACCGCGCTTTTTTCTAACACAACGGTTTTAAATATTTCCAATAATCCGGCTAACGAAATGTTTGGAAATGTGAATTTAATTAATGCTTCAGCTTCTTCTGTTTCTGAAATTTTGGCTAATTTAGTGATGGAAGATGCGGAATTGAAAAAATCATTAAATAAAACTTCAATTAACGCATTTTTCGCGGGGATTTCCGCCAGTACTGACAATTTTTTATCAGCGAAAACTTCGTCGCGGTCTTTATCTTTAGCGGCCGAATTGCAAAGTCGGGGGGCGGATCATTCGCAAATCATTGAATACCTTTTCAAACGAAAATCCGCGGAACAAGTGCAGGTTCTCGGGCGAATGCTCAATAATTTACAATTGGATTTGACACATCGTATGTCGTGGACTTCTGTTTCACAGTCAGATTTTGAACTAGCAGAAGCGACACCGAATGATTTAGATTCATGGACGGAAGAACTTTTGCGACACATTAATGGGGCGGATTTTCTCGCGAATTTTGTTGAATATCCAGATCACACTTTAGTTCAATTGCGCGCCGAAATGGAAGATTTTGATTTTTCCGATTTGGAGTCAGATTTCAATTTAATTCCCGTACCATTTGGTGTGGATTTTGTAATTCCTAAAAAATCTGTAGCGGAAGTGCAAGCGGTTGTTTTACGAAAATTCGCGGATTTTCAAGAATCTCGACTAGGGTTATCCGCTGACACAGATATCGTAAAAGTTGATATTTACGCGGAATACGAAAAACAAAAAGCTCTGGCAGAAAAAAATGCGGAACAAAATCCCGCGAAATTTTCTCCGAAAAAATCAGCGAGTGCTCCAGAGGAAGTTCCGTTTATTATTCCGATGAAGTAAATTTTATTATGAATTTTTTAAAATCAAAAAAAGGAGGAATTTTCGCCCGAAAATATATGGAAACAGGAAAACAATTTCAAGATATTTTTATCGCCAAAGATACACTTCCTTTTTCTGAAGTTCTAAAAATTGCCAATAATGTTTTAGGGGTACTTTCAACAAGATCTAAAAAGAGATTACAAAAAAGATATGAATCTGAAAGAAAATATTAAAATTTCGCGCCGTGCCTCGCCCCGCGGTGGCCGTGCCCCGCTCTGCGGTGGTAAATTTTACTCACTAAGTTTTATCAATTTCTCTGTAATAATCCCCTGCGGAATCGAGAAAATCGTCATCACAACAAACAAAGTTAGCGTATAAGTCCAACCAAAATAAAAAATCAAAACCGACATCCACTGGATTTTTATTCCGCGATTATAGAGAAACGAGGCGATAAATCGGTCTTCAATTCCTTTTTCTTGAAAATTTTTCATTAACGGATACCAGGCATAGACTGGACCAACCGATAAAATTCCCGCGAAAATTGAAATTAACCATTTTTTTAACGAACTCTGTCCGACCATATTTTGGTGTAGGAATTTTTTGTCTAAAAAGTAGTTCACCAAAACCATAATCACGAAAACAAAAAGGAGAATTGGTACAATTTGTATTACTAGTTTGATGAAATTTTCTAAAACCGCGGAAAATTTCGCGGGATTTACCAAATATAAAATGAGTAAACTCAATCCCGCTCCACCAAGTAATAAAATTATTTTTTTCGCAGGCGATTTTTTGTTCATCATCTAGTTGAAAAAATTAAGAATCAAAACCGTCGTTCCCGCCACAAGCATTGAAACAAAGAAGGCTGAAATATTCCGAAATCCCGCGAAATTTTTGCCCAGAGCCACTCGCTCAACTGGATATTGCACAAACCCAACTGTTGTCCAGCAGACTAAAAATGAAGTAACCGCAACTAGACTGACATTATTTTTCAAAAATTCGTGTCCCAAAATGTACCCAGTAATTGGATTTCCCGTTAACACACTTCCTAAAGCACTTCCTGTAAATAAATCCCCCCAGAAGTTCCCTGTAAAAATTTTCGCGTAAAATTCAGTGGGGATTAGAACTTGGATAAAACTGATTAATAGCAAAATAACCGTAATAATTGGCATTAGTTTTCGCATTCCTTGCCAAGATTTTTGCACAGATTTCGTAAATTTTTCTTTATTAAATTTCATTTTTTCGTGGAGATTATAGAAATTTCGCGGGATTTTTTTTGACAAAAATAATTATAAACAAGAGGATGATAACATCTTAATTAATTTAAAAAAAATGAAAAAACTTCCAATCATTATCGCTTTACTTCTTGGATTATCCATATCTTTTTTCGCCGGAATTCAATGGGAAAAATTCCAATACAATGACACCTGTTTAGATCTTGGAGGTGCAATAAATCCAGGAAATTATCCAATTTGTGTTGTTGATAATGAAACAATTTTTGAAGATTCTGAAAACAACGAAATCTATTTTGATAAAGAAACAAAAGAATGGAAAGATAATTATGGTGTTTGTCATACTTGTACTCCAGAAAACGGGTTTAATGCCGACGGAACAACTTCTGAAGATCTTTAAAAGTTAAAATTTCGCGCCGTGCCCCGCCCCGCGGTGGCCGTGCCCCGCTCTGCAGTAGGAATTTAAAAATCAAGTCCGGACTTAAGATTTTTTTTTGCTTGAATTTTTTTTAGTGCAAAAAACTCCGTGTCCCTGTCAGCACCATTTTAATTCCCAGTTCATCAGCTTTCGCGAAAACGATTTCATCATTTCGAGAACCTCCCGGTTGAATAATTGATGAAATTTTCGCTTCTCCAGCCGCTTCCACCGCATCCGGGAAAGGGAAAAACGCATCTGACGCTAGCGCTGCTCCAGCGGCTTTTTCTCCAGCTTGTGCAATAGCATTTTTCATCGCGTCTACCCGCGAAGTTTGTCCTCCATTCGCGCCAATAAGCGCACCATCTTTCACGATCGCAATAGCATTTGATTTTACCATTTTTACAATTTTCCAAGCAGTCAGTAAATCTGTTATTTCCGATTCCGAAGGCGATTCCTTTGTCGCAGTTTCCAAATTTTCGCGGGAAATTGTTTTCAAATCGGCTTCCTGCATTAGAGTTCCTCCGCGAACTCGTTTATAAACGAAATCCGGTTCAACTTTATCCATATTTGGAACTTCCAAAACTCGTAAATTTTTCTTTGTTTTTAAAACCTCTAAAGCGTCATCATCATACGCTGGCGCCATCACTACTTCGTTGAAAAAGGAAACAATTTGCTCGGCTGTCGCTTTATTTACTGTCCGATTTAGCGCGATAATTCCACCAAAAGCGGAAAGGGAATCT
>CAZYIR010000177.1:0-1521 GCA_964647165.1 uncultured Candidatus Peribacteria bacterium | reverse complement strand
GGACATGTATCGCGACATATTCCGGGGATCCACTTTGGAACTGGTCCATTGGGAGTTGGGATTTCCGCAGCAGTGGGAATGGCGGTAGTTGAAAAAAAGGAAAATCCCGCGAAAAAAGTCTTTTGTTTTCTCGGAGATGGGGAAATGCAAGAAGGACAAGTTCATGAAGCGGCTCTTTTTGCCGCGCAGGAAAAATTAAGCAATCTGACGGTTTTTGTGGATAATAATAATTTGCAGATTTCAGGAACTTTAGCGGAAGTTTGCGATATAAATATCGCGGAATTTTTCCGTAGTAAAAACTGGGAAGTTTTGGAAATTGACGGACATAATTTCGCGGAAATTTGGACAGCGATAAATCACAAAAGTGACAAACCTGTCGCGGTTGTGGCAAAAACAATCATGGGGAAAGGTGTTCCGGGAATGGAAGAAGATGGACAAAAAATGTGTTCAAAGTGGCATGGAAAAGCGCCAACTCCAGAAATGGCTGATAAAATGATTTCCGCTTTAAAAATTACTGATGAGGACAAAAGAGTGCTGGCAGAATTCCGCGAAAATAGAAAATTCACACCAAAAATGACGGAATTCCGCGAATTTGGGGAAAAAATGTCGGAAATCAACACTGGAACAAATATTTTATACAAAAAAGATGAATTAACTGATTGTCGCAGTGCTTATGGAAAAGCGCTTTTGGATTTAGCGAGTAAAAATTCGCGGATTTTGGCGATGACTGCTGATTTAGGTGGAAGCGTGATGACAAAATTTGTCGCGGCGGATTTGCCAGAACAATTTATTGAATTTGGAATCGCCGAGCAAAATATGGTTTCCGCGGCGGGCGGAATGTCGCTGATGGGAAAAGTTCCGTTTGCGTCAACATTCGGCGCGTTCATCTCTTCCCGAGCCAAAGACCAAGCACGAGTAAATGATATTAACGAATGTAACGCGAAATTAGTAGCAACACACTGTGGGCTTTCCGTGGGTGAAGATGGGCCAACGCACCAAGCTATTGATGATGCTGGGTCATTTCTAGGAATGTTTAACACAGGAGTGATTGAGCCGGCGGATCCAAATCACTGCGACCGAATTATTCGCTATGTGGCGAGTCACTGGGGAAATTTTTATGTGCGAATGGGACGAGCAAAATTACCAGTTTTGACAGATGAAAACGGAAAAGAATTTTTCGCGGAAAATTACGAATACAAATATGGGCAAACTGACACACTTCGTGTGGGGTCAAAAATTACGATTGTAGCGACTGGACCGTGTGTTCACGAAGCGTTGAAAGCCCGCGAAAATTTTGCGAATCCCGAAAAAATAGAGATTGTTATAGTCAGTTCTATCAAGAAATTTGACCAAAACTTAATTGATTCGTTGAAAAAAACAGGACAGTATCTTACAGTTGAAGATCATAATCCGTATTCAGGACTTTCTTCTGCAGTGTCCAAATTAATAATGGATGAGCAAATTCCCGCGAAAAAAATCGCGGAGTTGGCGGTGACTGCTTATGAATTGTCAGGAAAACCG
>CAZYIR010000176.1:0-2292 GCA_964647165.1 uncultured Candidatus Peribacteria bacterium | reverse complement strand
ATGTGCCAATCTCATAATCATTGAAAATGTCATCATTTGTGCGAGATCTTTCCAATGAAATTCGGATAAATCTTCTCCGCGATATAGAACTGTCTCGGCTGCTTGAAAAGTCGCGAAAACACCGAACTCTGAGGCCAACGCAATTCCTTGCCGTTTAAGCCAAGCTTTTGTTCCAGTTTTTGTGGCAAGAGTTTCTATGAGTTTCCCATTTTCATAAACTTTCCCCATATTTTTCATTATTTTCCCTGCTGCCTTTCCGGCTATTCCAAATAAAGCAAACATTTCTACATTTTGTGCAAATTTCGCGAGAAGTTTGTCTGGAGAATCAACTCCGAATAAAGCTGCTTCAGTAGCGGTAAATCGAAAAGATCCAGATAAAACATCTTTTCCAAACTTTCCAGTATTTTTTAATATACGCATTGTTTGTCCCGTGTCTTTTCCTATTTCAAATATTCGATTTCCCCATTTACCACCTTTTGCAAAAGTTCTTACTCCACGTCCCATTTCAAGTAGGGGATTAAGTTTTTTCCATTTACCGCCAAAAGTAACTATTTTTTTGGCGGCATTTACGGCTTTGTATCCAACTCTAGCCATCCTTCCACCCGAGATAGCCATTCTTGCACCAGTTACTCCACCAATCAAAGCGGCATTTGCTCCGGTTGCTAGTCCTAATGTTACGACTTCTGTTATAATTATCACCACAATCATTTTCGCGATTTCTTTCCCCATTTCAACATTTTCATCTGACCAATTCCAAAATCCATCTAATCCTTTCATATCGTTATATTGATCTAACAAAGTAGACCCCGCGAGATTATCAGTCCCATTTGTTTCAATATATTCTTCTGTTGCGTGTTGAAAAGATAGCCGAGAAAGAATTCCTTTAATTACATTTTCTTTACCTACAGATAAAATCTGTAAATATTCCGGCGGTAAGTCGTTTTCGTTTCCTCTCAATGTTTCCAATAATTTTTTATATCTTGCTTCTGCAATCTTTCGTCCTTCTCCGTTTTCATATTGTTTAGCGTTTTCACTAATAGTCTTAATTGCCGGCACTTCCTCAGAATGTTCAGCTAGGAATTTTTTCTCTTCAGGAGTTCGATCTTCCTCTTTTTTCGCGGAAATTACTTTTAAGCGCATCATTTCATCACGCATAACATCTCCAGCTTGTTGAGTGTCTTTAACTGCTCGTAAGGCAATTCCTAAATTTGCATCACTGGCCATAATCCATTCTGCTTTTCCTTGTCCAAAATTATCAAAAGCCCCACTCATTTCTGCCATTTGATGAACAGGAGAAACATAATTTAATAAACCCCAATCCCAAAAATTATCATTAGTTTCATAATAATCAGAAAGATCTTCTAAAATTCTATCAATGGCTTTTAAAGCTGTAGATAAATCTTCAGGATTACTTCGAAGGTGATTTCGAATCATTCCAATTTCTGCAAACCCTTCTACCTCCATTCCATCCCATTTTTCTAAAGAATCTAAAAACTTCTCTAATCGTTCAGCTTTTTTTAAATTCTCAAGTTTTTCAACAGCATTTGTAAGGGACTCACCAGAAAGAACATCTTCTTCAGAAATTCCTAACATTTGTCGTTGTTCTGCCGGAATTTTACTATACTGAATTTGTTTTTCTAAAGTTGTTTTTTGTTTACTAATTGATGGAGAAGTAGAAAAAGCTTGTCCGATTTCCGAACCAGATACTCCACTGTGTACCAATAATCTTTGCAAAAGTTCTTGCTCAGACATGTGTTCTTTTCCCCATTGATTATAATTGGGGTCACCAACTCCATCCCAACCAGTAAAATCTGTATCAATTTGATCACTGTTTCCATTTCCTGTGTATTTAGGATTGAATAATTTCCCGCGAATTTTTTTAACTTGTGCAACAGTTTCTTCAGCATAATCCCGTTGGTACCAAGATCCATCTAAATCTGTTTTTAATTTATTTAAATTTTTACCAGATATTGCTTTGTAAATTTTAATTCGGGCTTCAATCGTTTCGATTTCTAAACCGTTTTCAACTAAATCAACCACCCCTTTCAGTTCATCACTATTATTCGCATAATCTGAAAGAAACTGATAAGCTTTTCGTTTTTCTTCGGGGGTTTTATAATTGTCGTGTAATTCTGGCATAGTGTCTATACCTTCTAGCATTTGATTTAAATATTTGATGTAACCAGAAAATTCTCTGTAATCAACACCTGTTTCTGTGTCCCGATCCATATTTTCCAAAGTAATTAACGGAAAATCACTGCTAACTTCTCCTAATAATGATTTTTGTACTCC
>CAZYIR010000175.1:0-4572 GCA_964647165.1 uncultured Candidatus Peribacteria bacterium | reverse complement strand
CAGAAGATGATCCGCGAAATCCGGCGACAATTGCTGATAATGTAGGGGATAATGTGGGAGATGTGGCTGGAATGGGAGCGGATTTGTTTGAAAGTTATGTTGGTTCAGTTATTGCAGCAATGGTTTTGGGATATGTTTCTTTTGGAATGAATGGAGTAGTTTTTCCTTTAGCTTTATCGGCTGCCGGAATTATTTGTTCAATTTTGGGAGCATTGTTGGTTAGAGTTGGGAAAAAAGGAGATATTCATACTGCTTTGAAAAAAGGATTAATAGGAGCGTCTGTGGTTGTTATTTTCGCGGGATACTTTTTGGCTCAAAAATTTCTAGGGGGAGAAGCGATGAATGTTTTTATCGCAATGGTTTCAGGACTGGTAGTTGGAATTTTAATTGGGTTATTAACTGAATATTTCACTTCAGAACATTATTCACCGGTGATGAAAGTTGTTAAAGCATCAGAAACAGGATCAGCGACTAACATTATTGAAGGATTGTCTTTGGGGTACAGATCAGTTGCTTTACCAGTTTTATTAATTTGTATAGCTATTTTTGTTGCTTATTATTTCGCGGGGTTATACGGAATTGCTATTTCAGCAGTTGGAATGTTATCAACTTTAGGAATTTCTTTGGCAATTGATGCTTATGGCCCAGTAGCTGATAATGCAGGTGGAATCGCGGAAATGGCCGGGTTAGGGGCTGATGTTCGTCAAAAAACAGATGCTTTGGATAGTGCAGGAAACACGACTGCTGCAATTGGAAAAGGGTTTGCAATTGGATCAGCAGCTTTAACCGCTTTGGCCTTATTCTCAGCTTTTTCTAAAGCTACAGGACTAGAATCAATTGATATTATGGATCCAAAAGTAATAATTGGATTATTCGTTGGAGGAATGTTGCCGTTTGTTTTTTCAGCAATGACTATGTCAGCTGTTGGACGAGCCGCCTTTGATATGATTGAAGAAGTTCGTCGACAATTTAAAGAAATCAAAGGATTAATGGAAGGAACTGCTAAAGGAGATACTAAAAAATGTGTAGATATTTCAACAGCTGCCGCTTTACGAGAAATGGTTTTACCTGGTGTTATGGCAGTGGTAACTCCGGTTGTTGTAGGAATCGTACTTGGTTCAGCAGCCTTGGGAGGACTACTTGCCGGAGCTTTGGTAACTGGAGTTATGATGGCTATCTCAATGGCAAACTCTGGTGGTGCTTGGGATAACGCGAAAAAATTCATTGAATCACGAAAAAAGGACGGTAAAGGATCAGATACTCATAAAGCGTCTGTTGTGGGAGACACGGTTGGTGATCCGTTTAAAGATACTTCAGGACCATCTATTAATATTTTAATTAAACTAATGACAGTTGTGTCACTAATTTTTGCCAGTGTTTTCACTACTGGTGGGTTATTTTAGTTTAATACCAAATAATTGAAATTTAATAAAAGACGGGGGATTAAACCTCGTCTTTTTTTAAAATTTCGCGGAAAATTTATTGAATAATGAATAATGTAAGAAATTAATTTTGTAATTTTTTTAGTTTTTCTCGTTCTGCAGAAGTTAGTCGTCGAAGATATTCTTTTCTAATGCGAAAAAATTGAATTACCGCGAAAATTATAGTGATAACAAAAATACTTATAACAAAAATGGGTCTGGATAAAATATCCATTTCTGAAAACCTCGCTAAAACTAAAACGCTTCCAATTCCGCCTAGAACTTGGAAAGGCCATAGTTTTTTACGGATAGATTTTTTAAAATATTTATTTTTTTTCGCGGAAGATTTCAATAAATTACCAATAAATAACAATAAGATAAAAAATGCCAACAAAGGAAATCCCCATAAAAAATCGTCTTGTGGGGATTTATCTAATAAGTAGGTTGTGGAAAATAAATCAGAAAAATTCATTTTTAAGATTTTTTTCTTAAATAAATTGTTAAAAGAGTAACGGTCAGTAATGAAAATAATTGACCAATTTTAATAGAATCCAAAATAACTAAAGTCGGGTTTCCAACGAAGAATTCCAAAAAGAATTCCGCGAAAAAATATAGGGTAATTGTTATTAGCGCTAATTTTCCGTGTTGACGATAGAAGTTTTTGCCATATCGTAAAACCCAATTTAATAATAAAAAATGTATGATAAAGGCGTAAATTGTAACAGGATGCACGGGAGCAATGGTGTCAACTCCAAAAGTTTCATATTGAATTCCCCATGGTAAATCTGTTTCTGTTCCATAAACAGCTCCAGTTAAAAAGGCAGATAAATCGCTTAAGCAAATTCCTATTAAAAGAGGTGTAACTAAAATATCAAACCATTTTAAAGGATCTTTTTGGTGTTTTTTTAAGTCGTAAAACATAAATCCTATAAATCCCCAAAATAATCCGAAAAAATTTATTCCATCTTCCCAAAAGGCGAAAAACGAATACCAACCATAAGTTTCAAATATACTCGGTTCAAAAATCAAGGACAAAATTCTCCCCACCAAAATTCCGGACAATACCCAGCGCCATAAGTGATGAACAAAAAAATCAATGTCTAAATTTTCTTCTTGTAATTTTTTATAATACCAAACAGCAACCAGACAAAAAATTAAAGCCAATAAAAGGCCGTTAATTCTTAAAACAAAAAATCCAAAACCAAGTTGAGAAAAATTCATCTTCTAAATTGTAGTTTATTAAAAAATTATTGCAATTTCCGCGAAAAATTAGTAGAATCCCCGGTGTTTTAATTGTTTCCAAGATGCCTAAAAAGAAGACAAATCAGAGTGAAAATAAGTTAGAACTTCTAACTAAAAAAATAGAAGACTTAGAAAACGAGTTGCTAGAAGCAACCCAAAAATTAGAACAAGCGGAATCAAAAATGACTAGAGCGTTAGCAGATTTGGCTAATTTTCAGCGTCGCGAAAAAGAAAATCGTTCCAAATGGTCAGAAATGGCGGTAGCGGATTTTTTAAAAAAATTATTACCGGTTTTTTTGGAACTTTATTTAGGAGTGGAACATTCCAAAGACGAAAATTTTCAGCGTGTGGTAAAAAAGTTTTTTGAAAATCTCGCGAAAAACGGTTTGGAAAAAATTGCACCGCAAAAAGGGGAGGCGATTGATCCTTATTTACATGAGGTTTTAATGTTAGCTGAAGGAGAACCAGGTAAAGTTGTTCAAGTTCTGGAACCGGGCTGGAAATTTAATAATACAGTTATTCAGCCAGCTAAAATTTCAGGAGCGCAAGAATGATTTTTCCGCGAAATTTTGACTGTTTTTGTAAATAATTTAGAATACGGACGATTGTTAATAGATAAAAAATGAAAAAATTTTTATTGCTTTCGGCTTTGGTGTTTTTAACAGCTTGTTCTCCAACCGATAAACAAATTAAGGATAACCCAGATGTTTCAAAATCAACTCCGAAGATTGTTTCTAAGCATTTGGCAACTACTTCAGATGTTGGTGAAGAATGTGCCGGAGAGTCAGAATTAAAGTGTCGACAGGGATTAAATTGTGCTTTTGATTACGACACAAAGGATGGGCACGGAACTTGTGTGGAAAAAATTGTTAAAGAGCAGGAATGTGAGAATGTTTACGATCCTGTTTGCGGACTAAATAATGGTCGTCAGAAATATAATTATTTTAATGAATGTCAGGCAGAGAGACACGGAGCAGAAGTTTTATACAAAGGAAAATGTAAAAAAGATGAAAAAGTCGCGGGAAATTGTGAAGCACAAGCGCGAGGGTTCAGTAATTGTTTGAAAGTGATTGAGGCTTATGAATTTGATGGTCAAAAATGTGTTAAAAAAATGGTTTCGACTTGTGATGGTGCAGATATTCCATTTGAGACCAAAGAAGACTGTGAAAAAACCTGTCAATAATTTTTAGCACACAAAGTTTCCGCGAAATTTTCTTATTTTGTGGGTGAATTATAGTTTGATAACTAAATTTCGTTCCAGTTTATTCTTTAATTGTTGACCATTTTTGATTATTTTTCCCCATCCAATTCCTTGTCCAGAATATTTAACAATAATAGTTTCTCCATCATTGAATTTTGATTTTTCGCGGAGTTTGAGATTTTTTCCCGCGAAAAAATTTTTCATTTCTTGTTCAGTTAGATTTAGAATATTTTTCGTACAAAGTTCTCCGAAAGTTCGCGCGAAATCTGTGGTTGGGTTTCCATATTCATCAATTATTTTTAAACCGGCTCGTCGGTGGGCATTTTTCACAGCGTAAGTTGCCACTTGTTTATTGGTTAAATAAAAAGCCCGATCTTTTTCGATAATTATTAATTTTTTAAAAATTTCGCGAGGAATTCCAAATTTTTTTGCAAGTCTAACGATTACTTCGGCAGTCTTATTTTTATTTAAAATTTTTAAATTACTGGGAGATTTTGAAACACCGTGACGAGAAACACCGCGAATTTTTCGTATTTTTGCTAGAAAAAAGATTTCACTATCCCAATGCTTATCTCGTTTATGAGGCCAAATTCGTTTCACATTTTTTGCTACTTCCGCTGAAGTTTTTATCCCGTTAAATTCTATGATTCCGTCAGTGTGTGGAATTTTGCCTAAATCTATCGGTAAAATTTCGACTTCTTCAGGAAA
>CAZYIR010000174.1:0-11637 GCA_964647165.1 uncultured Candidatus Peribacteria bacterium | reverse complement strand
AAACTGAGCCAGTTATTTCCGATGATGACAAAGAAATTGAAGCGGACACTGTTGATGAAGCCAAAGATAACAATTCAAACGAAAATGAATAAAAATTTCGCGGAAAAGAAAAAAGGGAAAATATTTTTCATTTCCGGTCCGTCTGGTGTAGGAAAAGGTACTTTAATAAATGCTTTACGCCAAAGACATAAAGATTGGGTTTTTCCTCCTAGTTGTACAACCAGGAAACCACGAACAGGAGAAATTGACGGAGTGACATATTTTTTTATTTCTCGGGAAAAATTTCGCGAAAAAATTGCTGCCGGTGATTTTTTAGAATACGCAGAAGTACATCAAGGGAATCTTTATGGAACTCTCCGCGAAAAATTATTAACCCCAATTCACCAAGGGAAAATTGTTATTCGTGAATTTGATGTACAAGGATTTGATCAAGCTCGTCAAAAACTTGATCGCGAAGATTATGTTTCCATATTTCTAAAAACAGAAGGAGGAATTGAGGAATTGGTAAAAAGAATTATGAAGCGCGCCCCTATGTCAGAAGAAGAGTTGCAGAGACGCATTAAATCTATGGAAAACGAATTTGCTCATGCCAGTTTGTATGATTACACAGTTTTTTCGCGAGAAAATAAAATCGAGGAAATGGTTACCGAAGTGGAAGAAATTATTAAAAATAACATTTAAATTTTCCGCGAAATTTTGGTAATAATCTGGAAATAGATTATAATTAACTTGGTTTTTGTACAGAAAACATTAAGAAAATTTAACAATGTCTGCTGAATCTGGTCCAGAAAATCTTGACTCCTTGATGATGGGGAATGTTTCCGAGGGATCGGAAGAATCTTCGGAGAGTATTGCGGCCCGAATTGCGGCCGCTCAGGCTAAATTAGCCAAAGTAAAAAAAGACGAACAAGAAGCTCAGGATTTTGACGAAAAACTCGCGAAAATATTAAAAACTTTAGACTATGAGTTGATTGATTTTGTGGCGTTTTTGATTGACAAAGAAGTCCCAAGTTTGACGATTTTAGCTCTGATTTCACTGGTTAGCAATAGTGCGGGAAAGGTTTGTTATACAGAATTTCATAAAACACTTGATAGTCATTTTGCGATTGTGCCTTTAATGCCTAATAATGAAAAAGAAGCGCACAAAATTGAATTATGGTTGAAATTTATTCATCACGCTAACGCAGCTTCTAAAACATTAAAACTTTCCGTTTATCGAAAAGATAAAGAATTTGTGGGGCGTTTATCAACAGAAACCGCGAAAATGCTTAAGGATTTTTTGATTAAAAATAAAGTCACAGAATTCGATGAAGAAAAATTAAAAAAAGCTTTGGCTAAATATGAAAAAGAAATTTTCGCGGAGTGATAAATTCAGTTTTGTAACTGCAATTGGTAAAATTTCGCGAAGAATTTAAGAAATTATTAAGTTAATTGATTCACTTACTCTTTCCGGCAGATTACAGCAGGGATAAGAATATAATTCAGAAATATCATAATTTCCTTCATCTAAGAGTTGTTTAACAAATATTTTTGCTTGCTTTATTATTTCTTTTTGCTTTCCTTTTAATGAACTTTCAGTTACATAATCAGGATTGTTTTTCAAATAAATGACAGCTGCATAATCAACAGGATTGTTTTCATTTAAATATTTATACGGCTGATTTCCGGCTTTTTTCTTATTTCTTTCTTCCCAAAAATTTTTTGCCGCTTCTAATGAAGACGGGTAGTCATAAAAATCTTCTTTTTCAAAATGAAAGTTGAAAAATTCACGAAAATCATCAATGCTTATTTGTCCGTACAAAATATCATTCATCTCTTTTGATGGTTCGAATTCGAATTTTATTCCTTTCATTTTGTTATTTTTTTAAGTCGATGTATTTTATACATATTTATCTACCAAAGTCAAGTTTATTTTTTTATTTAAGAAATTTTCGCGGAGTGATTTTAACTGCTAAAATTTTCATAATGAGGAAATTTTTTTTAGGGGGTTTAATTTTTCTAATTCCGGTTGTGATTTGTTTTTTGTGGCCATTAAATATTGATAAAAGCTCAGATCAAAAGTTGATTTTTTATGATCAACACGGAGAAATTCTTTACACGGAAAAACCTTATTTTTCCGCGAAAAATTGGGAAAATGAGTTTCTTCAAGATGCGGTTATTGTTTTAGAAGATGATAATTTTTATAAACATTGGGGGGTAGATTTTAAAGCATTGGCAAGAGCTTTTTGGCAAAATTTTTCCGCGAAAAAAACGGTTTCTGGGGGTTCAACAATCACTATGCAATTAGCGAAAATTCTTTTTTTACCTCATCAAAAACATGATTATTGGTATAAATTTTGTCAGATTTGGTATGCTTTAAAACTTGATTTTCAGTTTACGAAAGACGAAATTTTCGCGAAATATTTGGAAAAAATAAATTTTGGTAATGGTGCGATTGGGGTTTCAGCGGCCGCTCAAAAATATTTCAATAAAAATCCCGCGAATTTATCTGTTGGTGAAATAACCGCTTTATTAGCGATTATCCAAAATCCCGCGAAATTTAATCCATTACAGAATCCTGCCAAAAACGAGGAACGCCGACAATTAATTTTGGAAAGACTCCGCGAAAAAAATCTTTTAACACCTGCCGAGTTTAATTTTTGGAGAACTGAAAAAATAAAATTAAACCCACAAAAAATCGCGGGAATTACTGCCCCACATTTTGTGTTTTGGGTGAGAAATTATTTACAAAAACTGAATTTAAAATCATCAGAATTACATATTTACACAACGCTGGATAAGAATTTATATGAAAAAACCTTAAAAATTTCGCGAGAAATTTTAGCTAAAAATGGACGCGAAAAGAACATTTCTGATTGCGCAATTATTGTTTTGGATAAGGAAAACAAAATACGAGTTATGCTTGGTAGTCCAGATTATTTTGATAAAGAAATTGATGGGGCGGTTAATATGGCGACTGCTTTACGGCAGACGGGATCAGTTTTAAAACCATTTTTATATGCTTTCGCGGTAGATTTGGGAATGAGTCCGTTAAGTGAATTGCATGATGAAAAACAAATTTTCCCTAGCGGGTATTTCCCGCGAAATTTTGATATTTCCGAAGAAAACGGGTTAGTCAGATTTCGTGAAGCACTGGCAAATTCATATAACATCGCTGCTGTAGATTTACTTAACCGAGTCGGGGTTCAAAAGTTTTATAATTTTTTACAAAACCAATTATAACTAAATTTCGCGGAACCGGCTGGTAAATTAGGATTATCTTTGATTTTGGGGTCAGGTAGGACAAATTTATTAAATTTAACGCGTGCTTTTTCTGTTTTTACACATCAGGGAAAATTTCGCGAGATTCAGTTTTTAGAAAAAATTTTAGATAAAAATGGAAAAACAATATTTGAACCAAATCAAGTTGATTCTTTTGAAAGACAAGTTCTTAAACTCGATTCAGCGGAATGGGCTCAACATGTTCTTAGTGATAATCAAGCGCGTTGGAAAAATTTTTCGCGAGGAAATTCATTAGAATTACCATTTCCCAGTGGGGCCAAGACGGGGACTTCGCAGGAATTTAAAGATAATTTTGTTTTAGGTTTTTCGCGAGATTTTACGGTTGGAGTATGGGCGGGAAATGCAAACGGAAGTGCGATGTTTGCCAGCTCGGGAATGCAAGGAGCTGGTCCGATTTGGCAAAAAGTAATGCAGTTGGTTAATAAATTTCCGCGAAATTTTCAATATGTAGGAAATCGTCGCGAAAAAATTGTTTGTCGGCGTCCGTCAGAAAAATTTTGTCAGGAAAAAGTAAAAGCTTTTATTTTAGTTGACGAGGAAAAACAGGTTCTTCGGAATTCTTTTTCCAAACAAGGAACAGAGAAAGAATTAAAAATCGTTTATCCGCGAGATGGAGATGTTTTTTTGAAAAATTCTGATTTATTGATAAAAATTCGCGGAACTTTTTCAGATAAAGTTTCATATTTTTTAAACGGGAAAAAGCAAGAATCAGCCATAATTCGAAATTTATCGTCCGGGAGAAAAATGATTCGTGTAGAAAGCGAAGGAAAAGAAGATAAAATTGAGATTTTTGTAAAATAGACAGCGTTTTGCTATTTTCCGCGAAATTTTTCGCATCAAAATAAACAGTAAGGGAGATTGCTTCGTCGCTATGCTCCTCGCAATGACGGAGCGTGTTGTCATTGCAAATAAATTTCCTATTCCTGAGTGTGAGGCAAAAGGCAAGATAAAATTGAATCGAAGGATCTTCCGTTTTTTTTTAAACCAGCGGAAGCCCCGTTCGGCTTCTGGTATTTGAAAAGTATTCGTCGCTCAGGGATAGGGAAATATAAAAATTTCGCGGAGAAATAAACACAACCACCGTCATTGCAAATCAATTTCCTATTCCTGAGTGGGAGGCAAAAGGCAAGACCAAATTGAATCGAAGGATCTTTCGTTTGTTTCTTTAAACCAGCGGAAGACCCGTTCGACTTCTTGTTTTTAAAGAACATTCGTCGCTCAGGGATAGGAAAATATAAAAATTTCGCAGAGTTTTTTTTATCAGCACGGTAAAATGAACAGTAAGGGAGATTGCGTCGTCGCTACGCTCCTCGCCATGACGACAGACAGGTTTTCCGCGAAAAAATAAACACAACCACCGTCATTGCGAGCGGATTTGTTGTTTCTTTTACTATTCAGCGTGGCAATCTCCATTTCCGCGAAATTTTTAGAATCATTTATTTTTTTTGTTTATTCATATAAATAGTATAAAATCAGCCAGCGATTATCAAAGAAGTGAAATGTTAAAAATTAAAATAAAATGGTTGGGATTGTTGGTAATAACTTTGTTTAGTGCGACAGCTTTTGCTTTTAATGATGTACCGACAGATGATGTTGATTATCATATTTTCCACCACTTACATGATGTGGGAATTATGAAAGCGTTTCCGGATGGAAATTTTTATCCGGAAAAATTTATGACGCGTGCGGAAGCAATTACCGTTGCCTTGCGAGCCGGAGGAATTACCATTCCCGCGAATTTTAAAGCGGAAGAAATTCCTTTCCCTGATGTTAATCCCAACGAGTGGTATGCTCCAGCTATTGCGCGAGCGAATAGTTTGGGAATAATTCATATTGAACCGGGAAAAAATTTCGCGCCTAACGCGGCTATTACCAAAGCTGAATTTTTGGCTTTTTTATTTAATGCAACAAATGTAAATTTGGCTAATTACACCAAAAACACGCGAAGTATCGCTCAAGATGTTCCTCCAGATGCTTGGTTTGCGCCAGTTTTTGCTTATGCTAAACAATTTCAAATCGCTCATTTACCGGTTAATAATTTTTATCTTCCCAACAAACCGTTAACTCGTCGCGAAGTGGCTGTTATGACTTATAGACAGTTGCGCGTTTTTTATGGAGATGAGACAGTTAAGGATTTTTTGGAATTGCAAGCTAAGGTTCAACAATTTATTTTACTTTTGCGCTCAGGAGAATCAGAACGAGCTGAATTTTTGTTGCAAAGAATTTTAAATCTATCTCAGAGTTTGACTTTGAAAAAAAATAATCAAGATGCTATTGCGGCAGCGGCGATTACTCGTGCAATTCGATATTTCGCGGAAAGTTTACGAGCTTTTAAGCTAAAAAAGAATTTAAAAGCTTTAGAAAGCTTATTCTTGGCAATTCAGCAGACTTCTCGCGCCAAAGAAAAATCAGAAGAACTAAAATCTTTTGCGGAAGATTTGGAAGGATTGATAGAAGAAACTTTAATGAATTTTACTCGTCCAAAATCAGAAATTTTTTTAGAAAACTTTCGTTATTAATTTTTTCGCGAAAAAATGAACATCATCTTAATATGAACAAATAAAGATATATGATTTTGATTTGAGTATTTTTATAGTGTTTTTTTTGTTTTTTTGGCGTGGTAATTTTAAAAATTTCGCGAAAAAAAATAAAAGCGGGAAATAAGCTTGGTTTTCTTAATAAAAGGTTTAAAATTTCGCGGGAATTAAAAATTAATTTAAAAATGTGGGAAAAAATAATAAAAACTTTGTCACTGAAAGATGAAGATCAGACTTGGGGAAGCTTTGTCTTAGAAATGATTATTCTAATTATTTTTATTCTTTTTATTAGGACTTATGTTTTTCAGCTTTTTCGCGTAAACGGACCATCAATGTGTCCTACTTTAAATCAGTTGGAACGCGGTTGTGAGTATGGAGATGGGGAATTTATTTTTGTAAATGAGTTTGTTTATAATTTCTTGCATTCTCCGCAACGAGGAGAAATTGTTGTTTTTAAAGATCGTGAACTGGGAAAGAATTTAATAAAAAGAATTATCGGTATTCCTGGAGATAAAGTGGAAGTAATGGAAGGAAAAGTTTATAGGACAAATGTTGGAACCCAAAAAAGAGTTGAACTTGTTGAACCTTATTTATCAGAGAAAAATCGCGGAATGACCAGTTCTAGTCAAGATGAGTTTGTAGTTCCGGCGGGACAATATCTGGTTTTTGGGGATAACAGATTGGAAAGCTTGGACGCGAGATTGTGTTTTAGTCACGGTTGCAACAAAAACAACAGTCCTTATATTCCTGAAAGTTGGATTAAAGGGCGAGCAGAATTTGTTATTTGGCCGAATCCGCGCATTTTAAAAACCATAACTAAATAATTTTTCCGCGAAATTTTGGTTTAGAGTAGTTTCCAATGAAAAAACTTGACTTTTTGTTATTAAAAACAAAAATGAGTTTGTCAGATGGTTAATCTAGAGGATTAATCGTCTTTTTCTGGAAATTTTTTGTCAAAATTTCGCGGAAAAATTTCATTATTCTTAAATCGTTTTGTTCTATGCAAAGTCAACTACAAGCTGCTATCAACCAAATTTGTGCTGAAAAAAATATTGATCGAGATATCGTAATTAGTGCTATTGAGGACGGAATTGCTTTGGCCTACAAGAAAGATTTTGGACACAAAGACCAAGTTATTAAGGTTGTCTTGGGAGACGATATTAGTGAATTGAAAATCTTTGAAGAAAGAACAGTTGTTAAAAAAGTTGAAGATTTTAGTAAAGAAATCTCTTTGAAAGAAGCTCAAAAAATCAATCCAGTAATTGAAATCGGTCAAAATATTTATATTCCTCTGAAATTAGAAGAGAATTTCGGGAGAATTGCGGCGCAAACGGCTAAGCATGTTATGACACAAAAAATTCAAGAAGCTGAACGAGCAATGCTTTTTGATAAATTTAAAGATCGTGAAGGTGAATTATTGACAG
The DNA here is from genome assembly GCA_964647165.1 of uncultured Candidatus Peribacteria bacterium. GTDB lineage: Bacteria > Patescibacteriota > Gracilibacteria > UBA4473 > UBA4473 > JALVIB01. The sequence goes on along the minus strand of CAZYIR010000174.1, from coordinate 4,394 downwards.
CTAGAGTGCAGAAAGTTGATCGTGATTCAGCTTTGATTGAAATAGAAGGTATTACAACGATTTTACTCAAAAAAAATCAAATTATGGGAGAGAAATACTTTACAGGACAAAGAATTAAGGTTTATTTGGAGTCTGTAGAACAAACAAGTAAAGGACCGCAATTAAAAATTACCAGAACAAGTAATAAGTTTATTGAGGCTTTGTTTGAAGCGGAAATTCCAGAAATTCGCGAAGGATTGGTTTATATCGCAAAAATGGCGCGTGAACACGGAGTTCGATGTAAAATCGCAGTTGCCTCAGAAGATAACACAATTGATCCGGTGGGAGCGTTTGTGGGACAGAGAGGTAGCCGTATTAATGCGGTTATGGAAGAAGTTGGAGACGAACGATTGGATATAATTCAGTATTATGAGGATCCTAAAAAATTATTGAAAGCGGCTTTGGCTCCCGCGAAAATTGCTAAAGTAGAGTTTTATAAAGGAGATAACGGTGAAGAAAGAGTGAAAATTTTTGTGCGGGAAGAAGAAAGAGCAATTACCATCGGGCGAAAGGGTCAAAATGTTCGGTTAGCTGGACAGCTTATTGGAATGCAAATAGATGTAATTACTTTTGATGGTCCGGATGAAGAAGATGAATCTTTGAAAGCCGAAGTTGCAACAAAACAAAAGAAAGAAAAGAAAGAAGTTTCAGAGAAACTTACAATTGATCATTTGGAAGGAGTTGATAAGGAAGTTATTGCAACTTTAATGGATATAGGATTGTCTCAAATCAAACAATTTGAAGGATTACAACCGGAAGAATTAGCGGAAATTGGAATTTCTTTGGCTGACGCTAAATCAGTGATTAAAGCAGTTAAGAAGTTTTTGGAAAACTAAAATTTTCCGCGAAATTTTGGCACTGTAACTAAATTTTCAGTTATATTAAATTGTTTAGTTAATTTTCTTATTTTTGAGGTGACGGGTTTTGAAAATTTCGCGGAAAGAATTTATAATAAAATAATGTTTTATATTTCGTGCCCCAGGGAATACGCGAAAAATTGTTTATAAAATTATTTAGATATTTTAATTTTCAGGTTATTTTTTTATTCCGATATTAATATTATTTGGCGTAAAAAAATAGATGAAATTTTGACATAAAGATTAAATAAAGTAGATTGTCCGAGAATTAATTTATAAGTTATGGATAGACAATCTTGGTCTCGTCTCGGATTAGTGGTTGGAATGCTTTTGATAGCCGTTTTTTTCTCGGTTCCTTCACAATATTTCGGGGATTCTTGGCTAGCCAAACAGGCAGAAAAATTTAAAATCACTTTAGGATTGGATTTAGCGGGAGGAACGGAATTGGACTACAAAATAGATTTAAGTGATGCTATCGCCCAAAATAATGATGATGATCCGCAGAATGATGTTAATTTGGAAAATATCGCGGAATCTGTGCGTGATGCTTTGGAAAAACGGGTTAATCCGGCCGGGGTGGGAGAAATCATTGTTAAGCGTTCGCAGGTTGATGATGAGCAACACATTTTAATTCAAATGCCTCCGAGTTCAAATGTGGAACAAGCTAAAAAAGATGCGGAAAAAGATAATCGTTTAGAGTTTTTTGAAGAAGAACCGGAACTGGAAATCCAGAAAAAAGAGGAAATTGAAAAAATCCTCGCGAAATTACGGAATGGAACAGATTGGAATAAAACAGTAGAAACCTTAAAGGCGGAAGATCCTACAGTTGTTTCACAGAGTTTTGAAGATCGTTGGGCGGACAGTATCCATGATCCAAAAATCGCGGATAAAATAACTTCAGCTAAAGCGGGGACAGTCATTAATGAAGTTTTAGATACACAAACAGAAATGGAGTATACTCTAAATGATGATGGAGAAATGGTTGTTAATTCTTTGCCAAAACAAGTTTTAGCAATTGTAAAAGTAACTAAAAACGAATTAAAATCTCGCGAAAAAAAGATTGAGCCAACAGCTAAAGCTCGTCATATTTTATTCGCTTTTCCGGGTGCGGAGCGAGCAGGAGAAGATGTTAAATATAAGTCTGAAGAAGAAGCTAAAACCGAAGCAGAGAGAGTTTTGCAACAACTTAAAGATGAAGGTACGGAAAATTTCGCGGAACTAGCCAAGAAATATTCGACAGAAGAAGCAGCCCAAACAACAGGTGGTGATTTGGGAGAGTTTACGGCTGATAAAATGGTTAAACCTTTTAGTGATGCTGTTTTTAGTCAATCGGAACCGGGGTTAATCGACCATGTTGTAGAGACTGATTTTGGGTTTCATGTGATTGAAGTTTTGGATAAACAAGATGCCAAAACAGAAACGGTTGAAGATAGACAGGTGTCTTATGAACTTTTGGGGTGGGATAAATCAAATATGCGTTGGGTAAAAACCAAACTGGGTGGAAAACAATTAGAAAATGCCACAGTAGGATTTAACAAAGCGGGGCAACCTTTAGTGAACTTGCTTTTTAATAACGAGGGGGGAGATTTATTTGCCGAAATTACAGGTAGAGTAGCTGAAAAAACATGTGATAACGGACCTTGTCGTTTAGGAATTAAAGTTGGTGGACAATGGATAACTCAGCCGACAGTGCGTCAGAAAATTCTGGGAAGGCAAGCTCAAATTACCGGTAATTTTACTTTTGATTCAGCGAAAGAATTGGCGGATGGTTTAAATTTGGGGGCTATTGATGCACCGGTTAAACTTTCTGGGCAACTTACAATTGAGCCATCATTGGGAAAAGAACAATTAAACAAAAGTTTAAAAGCAGCAGCTTTTGGATTAATCGCTACAATGTTATTTATGATTTTAATGTATAATTTCGCGGGAGTTGTGGCAGCTATTGCTTTGGCTATATATGCTGGACTATATATTACCATTTTAAAACTTTGGCCGGAGTCATTCGGTGGACCAATCGTGCTTTCTCTGGCAGGAGTGGCCGGAATAGCTTTATCTATTGGGCTAGCAGTTGATGGAAATATCTTGATTTTTGAACGAGTAAAAGAAGAACTCGCGAAAAAACGTTCTTTGGCAGAATCCATCGAACTGGGATTTAATCGAGCTTGGACAGCAATTTATGATTCTAATATGACAACCTTGATTACTTGTTTAATCTTGTTTAATCTGGGAAGTTCAATGATTAAAGGATTTGCCATTACTTTAATTGTTGGAACATTGCTTTCAATGTTTACAGCAGTTACTTTGTCTAGAAATATTTTACGCTTAATTATTCGCATTAAGGGGTTAAATAACGCGAAATTATTGTTTGGTAAGCCAAATCCCGCGAAAAAATAATTATAAATAGTTAATAAACATAATATGAAATATAATATTACCGCTCACAGAAAACTTTGGCTAACATTTTCAGGAATAGTTGTAGCGATTTGTATCGGCTTAATTGCTGTTTTAGGAATGAATTTAGGGTTGGATTTTTTAGGAGGAATTCGTTGGACCGTTCAGTTTGATCAACCTGTTCAAAGTGAAAATATCGCGGAGTTTTTTGACGGACAAGGACTGGATAAGAAAGTTCAAATTCAAAAAGCTGATGAAAATAAATTTTTAATTACTTTGGAAACAGTAGATGACAACAAATTAAGCCAGATAAAGTCTAGCATGTCTGATAAATTAGGAAAATTTGAAGAAATTTCTTTCCGTCGGGTAGATAGTTCAATCGGTTCACATTTCAAAACAAAAGCAATGTACGCGATATTTTTCGCGTTAGCTGGAATTATTATTTTCGTGGCAATTGCCTTTCGTAAAGTACCAAAAACCGTTAATCCATGGCGATTTGGAGCAGTGGCAATTATCGCACTGATTCATGATATCTTGATAATTGTCGCGGTTTTCGCGGTTTTAGGATATTTTGTGGATATTGAGCTGGATTTACAGTTTATTACAGCTCTTCTTGCAACTTTAGGATTCTCTGTGAATGACACCATTGTAATTCTTGATCGAGTTCGTGAAAATCTAAATACACAAAAATCTCGCGAAACTTTTGAAGATGTGATTGAGAAATCAATTCAGCAAACTTTGCGTCGTTCGATCAATACTTCGGTTTCAACTTTATTGCCTCTAATTGGGTTGTTGATTTTTGGATCAGAAGCAATTTTTTACTTTATTTTAGCATTAACGGTAGGGATTATTGCCGGAACTTGGTCTTCAATTTTTATTGCCGCTCCGGCGCTTGCCGCTTGGAAAAATCTTGCGGATAAAGGAAAAATTTAAAACAAAATTGTTTTTCCGCGAAATTTTTACCTTTGTAGGGGACTGTTTCAAACCGTCCCTAGAATTAAAAATTCTTTAATTTTAACCCCCTTTAATTCCCCAAAAAAAACAATAAACACCTTTCCCTCCATTGCGAGGACGACAAAAAATAGAAGTCAAAGAAAAAAAACAAGT
>CAZYIR010000173.1:0-2519 GCA_964647165.1 uncultured Candidatus Peribacteria bacterium | reverse complement strand
GTTAATTTTGGTGGAACAATGGGAATGAATAAATATGGAGAACCAGTGTCGGTTATGCTAATGGGTAAGGATAAAGGTGGTCTTACTGTTGAGGGGCTTTTAGATAGAATTTTTCCTCTTGAAGTTACTTAAAACTTCTCTTTAACCTTTTTAGAGTTTCTTCCTTGCCGATAACTTCCGCAATTTCAAAAGGACCGGCCGACCCTGTTCTATTAGAAAGAGCAACACGAAACGGCCACATAAAAGGTCCGTTTTTCCATCCCAGTTCAGCAATTTTAGCCACACAAATTTCGCGAATTTTTTCGCGGTTGAAATTTGATTCGTCTAAATCGGCCAATAAATTGTGAATTATTTTACATGCTTTTTTCCCATGCTCAATAGTTAATCCCATTTTTTCGTGAATAAAAAGATTTTCGTCAAATCCCGGATCAGTTAGCAAATATTTTAGTTCGTCTTCTAGTTCAATTAAATTTTTCGCTTTTTCGCGGGCCAGTTTCAAGTATTTTAAATCAATTGTTTTTCCCGAAAAATTCGCGAAATATTGCTGTAATTTTTCAATTTCCACTTTTCTCATCCAGTGCGCGTTAAACCATTTCATTTTTTCAAAATCATATTGAGCCGCGCCAGAATTTACATTTTTTAGTTCAAAAATTTTTTCTAAATCTGCTAAACTGAAAATCTCTTCAGTAGTTTTTGGATGCCAGCCCAAAAAAACCAATCCGTTGATCACTCCTTCGGGAATAAATCCGGCTTTTTGAAAATCCGGAATCAACACACAAACTTCCGGATCAACATTTCGTTTAGAAAGTTTCTTTTTGTTTTTATCTAAAACCAGTGGAATATGCGCAAATTGTGGTAAGTCAGCTCCCAACGCTTCATAAAGCAGAATTTGTTTTGGCGTATTGGAAATGTGATCTTCCCCGCGAATTACATGTGTCACTCCCTGAGTCCAATCGTCAATAACATTTGCTAAATAATAAAGAACAGAATTATCAGAACGAGCTACCGCGAAATCTCCCAAGGTGTCCGTATTTACCGCGACTTTTTTGCGAATCAGATCTTTAAAAGTAATCCAGCGATTTTTTTCCACTTTTAAACGCCACACAAAGGGTTCTGTTTGCATTCTTTTTTCCGCTTCTTTTCTGTCTAAATCACGAAACGGTGACCAAAAAACAAAATTTTCGCGGGACTTAGCCGCCTTTTCGCGCAAAGTTTGCAATTCTTCTTGCGTTGTAAAACAGGGAAAAACTTTTCCTTCTTCCCAAAGTTGCAGAAGGTATTCACGATGTTTATCAGCGCATTCTGTTTGGCGGTAAAACGCTTTTGATTCTTTTTCAAAATCCATTCCCAGCCATTTCAGTCCTTCCAAAATTGAAACCTCATGTTCTTTTTTGGATCGTTCCAAGTCAGTATCTTCCCAACGAAAAATAATATCTCCTTTATTTTTTTTCGCGAAAAGCCAGTTAAAAAGGGCTGTTCGAGCAGTCCCCAAATGAAGTCCACCAGTCGGTGACGGAGGCATACGGACCAAAATTGGTTTATTAGAAGTTTCTTCAGTCATTTGAAATAAATTAAGCTTCTAAACTTTAATAATTGATTACTGGCTGTCAAAAGATGCTAAAAATTTCGCGGAAAAAATTTATTTGATTTATAGGCAAGAATTCTAATTTTTTTAAAAAAAAGGCGAATTCGCCTTTTTTTTGAAAATTACTCATTTTCCGCGAAATTTTTAGCAATAACTATTTTTCATCAGCATTTATTTCTTCAAATTCAGCTTCTTTGATTTCTTCTTCTCCAGATCCTTCAGCTTTTTTCTCACCAGAAGCCGCTTGTGGATCATGCCCCGCTTTGTGCATGGCTTGTCCAAGTTCCATAAGAATTTTTTGTAATTCTTCCGCTTCTTTTTTCAAAATTTCGCGAGATTTCTCTAATTGGTCACTAACTTTTTGAATACTTTCTTTTAATTCATCTTTTTTCATTTCTTCAACTTCTTTTACTGTTTTCTCAGCTTGGTAAATTAATGAATCCAAGTGATTAAAAGCTTCCACTTTCTCACGGCGTTCTTTGTCCTTTTCCGCGTTTTCTTCTGCTTCCTTTTGCATTCGTTCAATTTCTTCTTCTGTTAATCCACTAGATCCTTCAATACGAATGTCCTGAGTTTTTCCAGTAGCTTTATCTTTGGCGGTTACTTTCAAGATTCCATTCGCATCAATATCAAAAGTTACTTCAATTTGCGGTACTCCGCGCGGTGCGGGTAGAATTCCATCCAAAATGAATTGTCCTAAAGATTTGTTATCTGCAGCCATTTCTCGTTCTCCTTGTAAAACATGAATTTGTACACTTGATTGATTATCAGCATAAGTTGAAAAAACTTGTGACTTTGTTGTTGGAATAGTGGTGTTTCTTTCAATTATCGGTGTGCGGATTCCTCCGGCAGTTTCAATTCCCAGAGTTAAAGGAGTTACATCAAGCAGTAAAACATCTTGTACATCACCTTGCAAGACTCCACCTTGAATGGC
>CAZYIR010000172.1:0-10004 GCA_964647165.1 uncultured Candidatus Peribacteria bacterium | reverse complement strand
TTAATTCTTTCTTAAAATCTTTAGTTATCAATACTCGAAAAGGAACTTCTTTTTTTTGGTGATTAAAAATTAATTCTACTTTTTGCGCTTTTTCATCAGTTGATTTATTAGATTTTAAAAGATTTTTTAAATCCATAATCTGTGATTTTAATGTTTTCGCGGGAATTTCAATAACAAATACTTTTTTAAAATCAGAAACAGAAGATAACTCCGATGATTCTTCAAAACGATGAATTCTTTGAATTTTTTCTAAATCTCCAACCTTAATTTCATCTGGGAGTAAACTGAAAATTCCTTCGCGTTCCTCAATTTTTCCTCGAATTCTAACAAAAGCATTTTCTTCCAGGGCTTTAGCCGGAGTTTTAGTGTATTGAAACGGGAAAATTGGAACTTCAATTTTTCCTGTAGTATCCTCCACTTTTAAAATTGCCATATTTTTTCCATTTTTGGTGGTTATTTTTCGCGAATTTATGACTAATCCGTGAATTGTACACTTTTTTCCCACCATTTCTGGTGAAATTTTACCTAGTGGTTGACCAAATTTTTCAAAATATTTTGATAATCCTTTCAAAGGATGGTCTGAAACATACATTCCCAAACTTTCTTTTTCCCAATCCAAAATATCTTGTTTGGTGGCTACGGTCTTTTTTAAAGCAAAAGCCACTGCTGATTCATCAACTCCACCAAACAATCCTAATTGTCCGGCCTCTTGTTTTTCGTGATATTCTTTTGCAAAAGTAACCAAATCATCTAATGAGTCCACTATAGATCGACGATTCCCAAATTCATCAAAAGCTCCTGAAAAAGCCAAGGCCTCCAAAGTCTTTTTGTTTAGAAGCTTTGGATTAATTCGTTTCGCGAAATCTTGTAAAGATTGGAATTTTCCGCGAGATTTTCGTTCCGCAATAATTTGATCAACTGTTTCTTCTCCCAATCCTTTGATCGCAGTCAACCCAAAACGAATTTTTGATAAAATATTTTCATTTTTCTTATCAGAAGAACTGGGTATTTCCTCTTTCTCTGAAAATTTCGCGGAACTTTGAGTTTGTAAAATTTCTCCTGACAAAGGAGAACCGGCTATAACTGTAAAATGACTAAATGATTCATTAATCGAAGGAGGCAAAACTTCTATTCCCATCGTATTGCATTCACTCATTTCTAAAACAATCCGTTCCGTGTTATTCCGATCAGTTGTCATCATAGCTGCCATAAATTCTACCGGATAATTCGCGCGTAAATAAGCAGTTTCATAAGCAATCCGCGAATAACAAACGGCGTGCGATCGGTTGAATCCGTATCCGGAAAACGGCACGATAATGTCGTCAAAAATCTTAACCGCAAGTTTTTTGGTAAATCCGTTGGCAATTGCTCCATCAATAAATTTCAATCTTTGTTCAGCTAAAAGTTTAACTTTTTTCTTTCCAATCGCTTTTCGTAAAATATCCGCTTGCCCTAGTGAAAATCCCGCGAAAATTTGGGCAATTTTTAAAATTTGTTCTTGATAAACAGCAATTCCGTAGGTTTTTTCCAAAATAGGTTTCAAAACTGGGTCAATATATTTAACTTTTTTCGGATTGTGTTTCCCTTTAATATAATCGGGAATATATTCCATTGGACCCGGACGATACAACGCATTCATTGCCACCAAATCTTCAAATTCCGTTGGTTTTAATTCTTTTAAATACCTTCTCATTCCTGCTGATTCAAATTGAAAAACTCCCGTTGTTTCTCCACGCGCAAACATTTCAAAAGTCTTTTTGTCGTCAATCGGAATTTTCTGTAAATCAATCGTTTTTCCGGTTGTAATCTTTATTAAATTTACCGCTTTTTCCAGAATGGAAAGATTTTTCAGTCCCAGAAAATCCATTTTCAACAGACCAATATCTTACAATCTTTGATAAGGAAATTGAGTGATTTTAATTTCTTACGAGCCGGGCGCCCACTGCAGAGGAGTATATTTACTCAAATCGTCTTTCCCAATAATCACTGCACAGGCATGCACGGAAACATGGCGCACACAACCTTCTATTTTTCGCGCTACTTCAAAAACTTTCTTTAAATGCGGTTTTGAATTTATTAAGACCTTAAAATCCGCAACATTTTCCGCGTCTTGTAATTTAAATCCCGGTTTATTTGGTAATAATTTTGTTAGAGCGTTCATTTCACTATACGGAACTCCTTGCGCTCGTCCAACATCTTTAAGCGAAGATTTCGCGGAAAGTGTCCCAAAAGTACACACCTTTGAAACTTTTTCCATTCCATACTTCTCTATAACATAAGCAAAAACTTCTTCTCGGCGTTCATCAGAAAAATCAATATCGATATCGGGCATCGATATTCTTTCGGGATTGAGAAATCGTTCAAAAAGTAGTTCATATTTAATCGGATCAATAGTGGTAATTCCCAAAAGATATGAAACAATTGATCCCGCGGCTGATCCACGCCCCGGCCCAACCGCAATATCATTATTTTTCGCGAAATTTATAAAATCTTGAACAATTAGGAAATAGGCTTCAAACCCCATTTTCCCAATAACTGACAACTCGTAATTCAGTCTCTCATTCACTGTTTCGCGAAATTTTGGATTATTTTTAAATTCTTCTCCATAAAGTTTTTCCACATTTTTTACACAATTATCACGAAGTTGACTTGCCTCAGTCTGACCAATCGAAACTTCACAATGCGGAAGCAGGTTTTGTCCAAACTGAAGTTTAACATTTATTTTTTCCGCAATTTTTAATGAATTTTCGCGAGATTTTTCTAAAATTTCAGTTGGTAAATACTTTAAAATTGAAACCATTTCTTCCCAATTTTTAAACCAGTTTTTCTCCGCCATTTTGAAACGGTTTGGATCGGAAACTTGTTGATTTCGATGGATACAAAATAAAGTATCAACTGCTTCCTCATCTTCCGGACTGGCATATCGTGCGTCAGAGGTGACAATGGTTTGAGTAGAATATCGCTCCGCAAGATTTAATAAAAAATTATTTAATTCCATTTGTTGCGGATAATCTCGGGCTACAAATTCGATAAAAACATTTTCTTCACCGAAAATTTCGCGAATTTTTTCAAAAATTTCAATCGCGCGTTTTTCTCCAAAATTCTGCAAAGTTTTTCCAATCAATCCGCCTGTTCCTCCTGTCAAAACAAATAGTCCTTCACTATATTTAGCCAAAATATCCCAGTCAGCACGCGCTTTATGATAAAACCCATCAAGCCAGGCATGAGAAACAATTTTCAAAAGATTCTCATATCCTTGTAAATTTTTCGCGAGTAATACTAAATACCCTTCACGACCATCAATTCCAGCTCGTCGTTCAAATCGCGAATCTTTGGCGACCGCAATTTCTATTCCCAAAATTGGTTTAATTTCCGCGAAATTTTTCTGAGCTTCTTGATAAAATTCAATTAAACCGTACGCCCCACCAGAATCAGTCAAAGCCACCGCCGGACAACCTTTTTCCTTTGCACAAGATAAAAGATCATACGGACTCAAATTTGATTCCAAAATAGAATAAAATGAGTGCCCATGTAAATTAACAAAAATTTTCGCGGACTTTTCAGACATCAAATTAATTCTAACATATTTTTTAAAATCCCCAATCCAAATTTAATTCATCTTTGCTTGATTTTAGATTTTTTTTCAGTTATAAGGGACAAGCTCTTTTTGTCATCACGTCTCGCATATAAGTGAGATGAGGAAAGTCCGAGCCACATGAAAAACACGGAAACGGCTAACTGCCGATCCTTAAATTCGCGAGAATTTAAGAGGGAAAGTGCCACAGAAACAAGACGTCCCCGCCTTGCGGGGGAACGGTGAAAAGTTAGGCGTGCAACGTGCGTCTGTTCATAAATTCGCAAGAATTTATGATGGTAAACCCTTCCGGTGGAGAGGCCGGGGGCCTGAATTTCGTAAGCAGTGTTTTTCCTGCGTTAATAACAAAGTTCAGTCCGGCTGATGAAACCTAAAAGAAATTTTAGGGATAAGATAGATGATGACTATTCGCGAAAACGAATAAACAAAACTCGGCTTATCAAAAAGAGCATTTTATCAACTTCTCTAACTGACCGTGTATAATTATTTTCGCGAAAAATTTAGCTTTAAATTCCAGCTACTCTGATGAGCTCTTCTAACGACGTTTCTCCGATAAAAACCTTTAAAAGTCCATCTTGAAAAAGTGTTAAAAAATCTGTTTCCGCGAAAAGATAATCGCGAATTTCTTTTTCAGAGGACTTTTTTAAAATCATTTCTCGAATTTCATCAGTAATCAAAAAAGCTTCACAAATAGCAGTTTGTCCTTTAAATCCAGTTTGTGAACAATGTTCACAACCTGGCGCTGAGAAAAATTTCGCGGAACTTTGTTTGGTGTCAACGAAAGGAATTTTAATATCCGGTAAAACCTTTTTAATCCGATTTACGGAATTTTTTAAATTAAATTCTTCTAAATTATAATCTCGCGAAATTTTACAATGTGGACAAAGTTTTCTAACTAATTTTTGTGCAAATACCGCAGAAATAGTTGGTGCTATATTAAAATTTTCAATTCCCATATTTCGTAAACGAGAAATTGCCCCAACTGAAGAATTCGCGTGCAGTGAAGTCATTACAGTGTGTCCAGTCAAAGCGGCTTCGAAAGCTAATTTCGCGGTATTTAATGTTCGCACTTCTCCAACCAAAATTACATCAGGATCGTGCCGTAAAAGTGATTTAAAACCTGTTTCAAAATTAAAATTCTTCTCTTCGTTTACTTGTGACTGAGAAACTCCCGCCAGATGATATTCAATAGGGTCTTCCAAGGTAACCAATTTTCGCTCGGGAGAGTTAAGTTCGGCTAACATAGAATATAAAGTAGTTGTTTTTCCTGATCCGGTAGGACCGGTAACTAAAATTATTCCATTTTTTCGCGCCAAAGAATGTAAAATCTTCTTTTCCACATGTTTGGAAAATCCCAATTCAGAAAAAGATTTTATTCCTTTGCTGGCATCCAAAACGCGAATTACAACTGATTCAATATCTTTTGTTGTCGGTAAAGTAGAAACGCGTAAATCAATCAGACGCTGATTTATTTTTTTTATAAAATTTCCATCTTGAGGAATGTCAGATATATTTGAGTGTATTCCCGCTTGATATTTCAAATTTAAAACCATTTTTTTCGCGGAATCTAAATTAATCTTTAAAACATTATGCAAAACTCCATCAACGCGAATTCTTAAAAAAACTTCATCTTGTTCAGGCTGAAAATGGATATCTGAAGCTCGTGCCGCTACCGCTAACAATAAAATTTCAGAAATTGCCGTTTCAGATGGTAATGCATCAATCTTTGTTTCCAGTTCTTTAAAATCATCTAGATGAGCTTCTAATTCTTTATCTGTTTCATCAATTTTTTCGCGAATTTCTATTTTTTGTTTATGAAAATAATCCGAATCATATGTTTTTATTCCTTCTTCAATTCCTATTCGAGAAGAAAGATAGAATTCGCAAACAAATTCCGCGAAATTTTGAATAATTTTTTCTTTTTGTTTCGGGTCAAATAATGCAATTTTTATCTTCTTTCCAACCTTATCAAATACCAATGCCCCAAATTCTTCTGCTTTTTCACGAGATAGAAGTTTTAAAGCATCTAAATTTATAGATTGATTTTGTAAATTAACATAACCAAGCCCCAATTCGTGCGCCCTTTCTCGCGCCCTTTTTTCTTGTTGGTCGCGATTAATTTTCGCGAGAAAATTTGAGTTGTTTTGATTAGTGTTTTTAGTACTTAAATTCATCGGTTAATTATACCAAAAAAGAAGCTTATTTACAAGTTGGAAAATAAAATATAGAAAATTTCGCGGAACTACCGTTTTGACAGAAAAATAATCTTACTTCATACTTTGAGTGCTTTTAATTTTTTAACTATTTTAAAATGTTTAATGATTTCAAAAAATTCTTAATCAAAGGAAACGCCGTAGATATGGCTGTGGGATTTATTTTTGGTGCAGCTTTTGCCACAGTTGTAAAATCCCTAGTAACTAATGTAATAATGCCTCCACTGGGAATGACTTTGGGTAAAATTGATTTTTCTAAACTGAAATATGTCCTATCTCCGGCCACGGAAAAAACTGAAGAAGTTGCCATTAGTTATGGATTATTTATTAACGATTTGGTTGGGTTTATAATTTTAGGATTTGTAATATTTTTATTGGTAAAAATGATTAGTAATTTACAAAAAAAGGAAGAAGCAAAACCAACTCCAGTGCCGGGAAATGAAGTTCTTTTGGCTGAAATTCGCGATATTTTGAAAAAGAAAAAATAAACTATAGTTTTTCTAAAAAAATTTCGCGGAAAATATGAAAAAAGCGGCCCCCACCGCTTTTTTCTGATATATTTTCAAACCCTCTCTAATATAATGTCTTTTTTAGTTCCTCTTTAAAGCCATTATCATCAATCCTATTCCAAGAATTGAAATAATGATAAAGATTGTAGATGATCCGCTTGACGGCAACAATGGTGCTGAAGCATGCCCAGAAAAAGATTCTACTTCCGCGAGATTTTCATCTCCCTCATTTCCTGCCAATTCCAATTCTTGACTTGCTTCTCCCACTTGTTCTCCAGTTTCTCCGGTTGTCATGCTTGTTGCCAAGTTTTTACCTGAATGCTGTGTTTCCCATGACCATAAAGTTCCGCGAATATCATTAAGAGCTTTCGCTAAAAAAGAAACATCACTATCATCAGTATTTACTCTTTTGTTTTCAATTCCGCGTCGATGATTAACTTCAGCATTATATCGTAAAGCGTTTCTCAAATCATCGCCGCTTAAATCGGTAGTATCAATTAATTGCAGAGATTCTCCACGATAATGTCCAGAATGATAACTTTTCTTCCCTAAAGATCTTAAACGTGCTTCCTCAATAGCTTTTTCCAATTCTTCACCAGTTAAACCTTCAAAAGAATTCCCCTGATATCCCGATTCTAAAGTACTTTCTTCATTATTATTAATAACCGGCTCATTTTCTTCTTGGTTATTTGTATCCATAGAATCACTCTCAGTACAAGCAATTGCCAAATCGTCTAACTCATATCCTCTATTACAAGTTATAACACAATAAGGAATTGAACCGACCGTTCCATTAGGAACAGTTGAACGAGGACATCTTTCAAAACTTTCCTCTATTAAAGCTACTTGGTTCATCTCAGTAACAGGTATCACACATAAATTATCTTGTACGATACAAAAGTTATTTTCTTTAATTTCAACCGGTTCGGCTCCCGCGAAATTATCCGGATCAATGTCATGAAAAGCATACCATATTTTAGCGTTATCAGGAGCGTTTACCGGTAAAACAATGTAAGCAGTATTAGAAAATTTATAAGTTTCACTTGCCGATTCAAATCCGTAACTTACTGAAACTTTGGTTTCTCCCACCATGTGATTAGAACTGTTTTCCCAAGTAAATAATGATTCCGGAATATTTAAAACTTGAACTGGTGCTTTTACCACTCCGCTCCACCAATTTTTTTCCGAAGAACTTTTGTTACTAAAATCTTGCGCAACGGTTAAAGTCGTCCCGGAATAAATAACAACTCGCGGAAATCCTTGTCCTAATCGTCTTCCGATAGTTAAACTTCCATCTCCCTCAAAAGCAACTGTCGCTGATCCGGTATCTTCATCAATGTCAGATTGATACTTAACTCCAGAAGTTATTTTTACTTCATCATTAAAATAAAGATCTCCCGTGAGATTATTAGAAATCGAAGAAATGGCAAATGCAGTAGTAAACATCGCCAATGTTATGACTGAAACCAATAAACTTTTTTTCATATTTAATGAAATAATATTCGCTGATAACTATAAACAAAAAATATATTCATGTACAACATTTTTATACTATTTTGAGTTGAACACATTTTTTAAACATTTTATTATATAAATAAATCAAATAAATATTTCTTTGAAGTAATAAATAAAAAAGAACGAATTGTGATTTTCCGCGAAATTTTTATCTCAAAAACTAAAATTGACCTAAAAAAATAAAAAAATAAAATTTTCCGCGATGAACTTTAAAGTTAGGCGAATTAAACCAGCTCCCAAAAAGAAATCTCGATTTTTATTATGGAATTGGTGTCGAAAAAATAAAAAATTTCTGGTAATTTTAATTTTAGCCGCTCTCATAGGATTTGGAGCCAGAGCCACTTACGAATATTTCAGTGTTGGAAAGATAACAACTCCGCGAATTTTTTCGCGAGGCCCGCTAAAAACAGATAAATACGGTCATACAAATATTTTGTTATTGGGAGTTGCTGGGACCAGCAAAGAAGGAGGACATTTGTCTGATTCAATTATGTTAATTTCCATCAACCCGAAACGCCCCAGTGTCTCTGTTTTAAGTTTTCCGCGAGATTTATATGTGAAGTCCAAAGTCGGAAATCGAAAAATAAATGAAGTTTACGCGGCTGCTCAGTATAAATATGGTCCGGAAAAAGGCCTTGATATAGCTAAACAAGCTATTGAAAATTTCGCGGGGATTGAAATTCATTATGGAGCTGTTATTGATTTCGATATATTTAAAGACGGAATAGATTTGTTAGGAGGAGTGGATATTTTTGTTCCCAATGACATTATTGACCCGTTTTATCCTGATGGTAAATATGGATTTGAAACATTTGTTGTTCGTAAAGGTTTACAGCATTTTGACGGAACAACCGCTCTTAAATACGCCCGTAGCCGAAAAACAACTTCTGATTATGATCGAGCTAAACGACAACAAGACTTAGCGCTGGCCATTAGAACTAAAATTGAAGCTAACGGTTGGGCGGAAAATTTAGGAAAATTACGCGAATTTTACGATGTTTTCCGTCGACGAATAAATACGGATCTGAGTTTAATTGAAATGTCAGCTCTAGCTAAAATCGGTAGTAAAATAGATTATGGAGATATAGTTTCCGCAGTTTTGAACGATGATCCTACACAAAATGGAGGATTACTATATTCGCCAGCCCGCGAATTTTACAACGGACAATTTGTTCTTTTGCCTCGTTCGATTCAGGACACCAAAAAATTCATTGAATTAACTTTGATTACTCCAGAAGTGCTTTTAGAAAATGCACAAATTTCTGTTTTGAATGGTTCTGAAATTGAAGGATTGGCAGGAAAACTAGGAGGACGGTTACGAAGATTGGGATTTCATGTGGCAGAAATAGGAAATTATGATTCAGATATTCCTCTGCAACAAACTTTTGTAAAAAAATTCGCGGAAAAACCACAAACGATTGATTTTATAAAAAACTATCTTGGAATTAAAAATATTGATCCTCAAATAACTCCGACCGATGATATTATTGATATTCAAATTGTTTTAGGAACAGATTATCAAAGCAATTATCAAGAAGAAGAAATCCAAACTTCTCAAATTCCGCGAAAAAATTTTGACGAAAAATAAAAAAAATCTAGAATTTCTTAGCTTTTTTAGACATACGCCGCCTTAGCTCAGCTGGCTAGAGCAACGGATTTGTAACCCGTAGGTCATCGGTTCGATCCCGATAGGCGGCTCCACTTTTAAAATTCTTATCCTTCTTTTTAGCGGGAGAGTTTTTTTTCGCGAAAAAATCAATTTTTAGTTCTTTTTCTCTTTATTATCGTTATTATCCTTGAGAATTTTTTCAATTTCTTCTAACAATTTCGCTCGTACCCAATTGGGATTTGAGATATCTTTGAAATATTTAGGACTTTCAGCCACAGATTTGATATGAAAATTTTCCAATTCTTCCTTAACTTTTTGAAAATTATTTTGATAAGCTTTTTCTACGCTTGATAAAAAATCCTTTTCACTGATAATTTTTCGAAAAGCTTTATGCACTTTTTTCTCATCTATTTCGTACAAATTAATATTTTCCCCCAACATTCTCATAATATTTTCGCGAGATGTTTCGATCTCATAATTTATAAAAAATTCGGCTAAATTATTTAGAAATTTCCTGGAAAAAAGTTTTAATTGAATTCTCTGCCAATAGTTTCGCGCCAATT
>CAZYIR010000171.1:0-1521 GCA_964647165.1 uncultured Candidatus Peribacteria bacterium | reverse complement strand
ACCGCTTGGAGCAATTCAAAAGCATCAGTTTTTGCCGTTTACAAAAATGGCAAATTGGTTGCCCAAAGCTTTATTTGGGTTGCTCCAAAAAAAATTGATGGAGTCGAAAAAGACATTTTTGTTTTCGATTCCATCGAGTGCAGCAGCAAGGTAAGCTACTCTGCAATTGCAGAAGTTTACAAAGCTGCTGCGGAGGCTGTGGCTTCCAAAGGGTATATCCCTCTTGTGGGGAATACCAATTATGGAATCACCAAAAAAGTCCGTGCGCATCTGCCACTCGGAAATATAACCAAAGTGGGGAAATTATGCCCTGCTGATTATACGGATGCGGACGAGGCTTATGTTATAAGGAGTTTAAATGAAAATTAAAAAAATATTAAAAAAAGAACTCGCAAAATTTGCGGGTCTTTCCCCCTCAGCCCTATCGCACATGAGAAAAAGGGCAAAAGGGGATGGCATAGAGGCATACCGTGCCAAAACGCACTTACAGTGCATAAAGGCCGGATATCTTCTCAAAGAATTGGAGTTGTCCGAACAGGACTTATACAATTTCGCCGAGTTGAAGGCGGAAATAAAAAAAAGAAGGAGTTAGAAATGCTGTTGAAGGGAGACGCTAAACTGCCTCAAGCTAAAGATTGCAATAACATAACACTTCTGTTAAATATAACAGAAGTGGTGTTAAAGGGAATAGAAATGATGGATTTTTTCCATAATGTAGCAAACCCCATTTATAAAAAAATGGAGGAGGTTGGCTTCCCGTATAACAAGATATACGGAAGGTCAGCTATTGATGAGTCTGGGCAAATTTTTTTTGTCGCTTATGCGGCAAAAGTTGGAATGAGCAAAGAGTCTTCAAAAACAAAAACCATGTTGAGAGCAGCTATTTCCAACATTTCCACAAAAGAAGAAAGTCTTTTGTGGACTATGTATAATGATGTTATCAAAGTTCGTGGTTTTTATGCTCTTGGAGCAAGCAAAGCTGTCAACAACAGATATAAAGGGACAGCTTTTGAACAAGAGTATATGGAATATAAAATTGTTCCTTCCATGTTTCTTTCAAAAAATTTTGGGGAAATATGGAAAAGACTCCATGAAAATAATGGAGTCTATAATTTTATAGAAAAACAAGCTATTAAAAAGATAGCTGTGCAGAGTCGAAAGGATTTTGATTTAACAAATATTCTTTTTAGTTAGTTTACACGGAGCGGGGGAGGTACCCCCTCCTTTTTTTTACCCCCCTTGAATATCCTCATTTTCTTAAATTCCCTTTAAATTCTCTCCAGTATAATTTAATAAATTTAACAATGGAGTAAAAATTGGGAAAAATAATTCTAATTAGAGGTTTACCAGGTTCGGGTAAAACAACAGCTGCAAAAGAAATTGATTGTTTCCACTTGGAAGCAGATATGTTCTTTGTTAGAGATAATATTTATTCTTTCAATAAAGAGCATATAAAAGAAGCTCACGAATTTTGCCAGAAAATGGCGGAAACAATAATGGAAACAGGTGCGGATTTGGTTG
>CAZYIR010000170.1:0-3875 GCA_964647165.1 uncultured Candidatus Peribacteria bacterium | reverse complement strand
GCCAAAATATACATAATTTTGTCCGCGGAAAAAATTTCTCCTTCCGCATTAACAATCCCGATTCGGTCGCCATCTCCATCAAATGCAAACCCGAAATCCGCGCCTTCTTCACGAACTTTAACAATTAAATCTTGTAAATTTTCCGTGCGTTCCGGATCCGGTTGATGATTTGGAAAAGTTGTATCTAAATCACAATAAAGTTCAATCACATTATGTCCAAACTCGCGCAAAATTCGCGGATAATACATTCCCGCCACTCCGTTTCCAGCATCTACGACAATATTTAAAAGTTTTTGCGGTGGTGTAATTTTATAAAGTTTCGCCACATATTCCGCGAAAAAATCTACTTTGGTACATTCATTGTCGCAAATTCCCATCTCTTTCGCGATTAAACATTTCGTACATTCCGACATTTTCGCGATTTTTTGAAGTTCCTCTCCGCATACCGAACCATTTTTATCCATAAATTTTAAACCGTTATCTTTCGCGGGATTATGCGAAGCGGTGATTTGAATTGTCGCATCAAAATCTTGGTCGCGAAAATAAAAATAATTCATCGGGCTGGTAATTGTGCCACCCCAGACAACTTCCACACCAACTGATTCCAATCCACCAACAACTGCCGGCCAAAGTTCGGGCATCGATTGTCGTCCGTCCCCAGAAACAAAAATTCGCGGACGCCAGTTCGTATTTTTTTTCGCGGAGAATTTGTCTTGAATGTATCTGCCAAAAGCGGCCGCTATCAAAAAGAAACCGTCCTCATCAAAATCAACAAATGCTTCTCCGCGAATATCGTAAGCTCGAAATATTTTTTTGTTTAAAATCATTTTTTAAAAATAAGTCCGTGAAAATTTTAAACTATTATTTTTTTTAAGCGAAAAAAATTTGACTATAAATTAATTTCCGCGAAAATTTAAGAGATATATTTTTTAACAAATTAAGTTATGAAAAAAACTGCTTTACTAGTGATAATCGCTCTTTTCTTGCCGGTTATGACAATGGCGATTCCGGCCAATCCCGAAAGTCCAACTACTCCCTCTGTGCTAAATTTTGAATCTTTACGAGATTACTTGCGTAACAAGAATTTCTTACACCGAAAATACACCAACGGTCTGCGATCTTGGGAGTTCAAACCTTATGTTTTCAAACAAAAACGACTTCAAGACAAAAATGTTGGTGCTAAACAAAAACCTCAATTTCCAGGAATTGAATACCGAAAATTATGTTATCACTGGAAAAACTGCGTAAAAAGAGTTTACAAAGCTTCTGATTCTTATGATAAAGCTTATCGAAAATATCAAGGTGACACCAAAGTGATTCGTCCTTATATTGATCGAGCTTTTATAAAAGATAATCGTCGTTTTTGGGATAAAACAGCTCGCTCTGGGAAATACAAACTTCTTCGTTGGAGTTTCTTACGAAATCGCCGGTAAGAATTGAATTTAAAAAATTAATAAAAAAATAACCCTTTCGGGTTATTTTTTTGTTTTAAAATTTCGCGGAAAAATTAAAAAAGCTGTGTAATCTACTCTTCTTATGGAGTTGATTTATTTAAAAGATTCGCATATTCTCAACCTTTATTCCCTTTTCCCGCGAAATTTGCTAAATTACCTATGTTTTTTTTATTATAAAAAATGAATTTTGACGGATTTTATCTAATTGATAAACCAAAAAATTGGACAAGTTTTGATGTCTGTGCGCGGATAAGAAAAATTGTTAATACGCGAAAAGTCGGCCACACCGGCACTCTCGATCCTTTTGCAACTGGATTATTAATCGTGGCCGTTGGAAAATGTACTAAGTTAATCCCCTTTCTTGAAAAAGATCGTAAAACTTATATTACCAAAATTATACTGGGAAAAACTTCCGAAACGCTTGATCCCGAATCGGAAATAAAGGAGTGTAAATCCCGCGAAATTTCGCAAAAAGAAATAGAAAATATAATTTCCGCGAAATTTCGCGGAAAAATCCAACAAACTCCGCCTCAGTTTTCCGCGATAAAAATAAATGGGAAAAAAGCTTGTGACTTAGCACGCCGTGGAGAAAAAGTAGAAATAAAATCTCGCGAAACGGAAATTTTTTCCGCGAAAATTTTGTCTTATAATTTTCCAGAAGTGGAAATTGAATTGGAAACTTCTGCAGGATTCTATGTGCGTTCCTTTGCCCGAGATTTGGGAAAAGAATTGGGTACTTGCGGGATGTGCCAAGAATTGCGACGCACAAAAATTCGCGGAATTTCCGTTAATGATGCGATTAAAGTTGAAGAAATTTCAACCCCAATTGATCCGAAATATATTCTGACAAATTTACCTCAAAGAGATATTCCCAGCGGACGAGTTCAAGATTTTTGCGCTGGTCGAGCCTTTAATTTCGCGGGAATTGATGGCGAAAAAATTTTAGTTTTAGTTGGCGGAAAATCCATCGGCGTAGGAGAAATATTGCATGGAAAATTGCAACCACGAATTGTTTTATAAAAAAAATTCGCGAAAAAATAAAAAGGACAGATTTAAACCTGTCCTTAATTGTTATTTTTTAAGTAAAATTTTTAACTTAACATTTCCAGCAAAGCTTCCTTTGGTTGCATTCCCAAAGCCTCTCTAACAATTTCTCCGTTTTTAAAAACTTTAAAAGTCGGAATAGACATCACTCCATATTGAGCCGCTAATTGTGGTGCCTCATCAATATCTATTTTAACTATTTTTTTTCCGGCCGGAAGTTCTGCTGATAATTCATCCAATACCGGAATCATTGCCTGACATGGTCCGCACCAAGTTGCGAAAAAATCTACCAAAACTGTGTCTTTACTGTTTAAAACTTCTTCTTGAAATTGATCTGCTGTAATTTGTTTTGCCATTTGTTATGGGGTTAAAGAAATAATTACATTTGAATAATAATAGTCTGCGCTTAAAGTGCAATTTTTTCCGCGAAATTTTATTTTTGTTTGTCTGTTTGAATAATTTTCAAAAATGCCAAACATTCTTTTGCCTGAGCTGAATTTGGATTAATTTTTAGAACCTTTCTAAAAATTTCTTCCGCTTTTTTCGCGTTATCTGAATTCATATAACAAACTCCCAAATCACACAAAATATTCGGATCATTTGGAGAAAGATTATTAGAACGTTCCAAAATAGCTAATCCCTGTTGTGAACGACGATTATAATTATGATAACTCCATCCTAAACACCGTAAAATTTCAGGATGGTTTGGAGTTATTTCATCAGCTTTTTCCAATTCTTCAACTGAAGCTTCCCACTTCTGCTCCAAAGAAAACAAAAAACCTAACAAATAGTGTGCATTTGCTGATTTCGGATTTAAACGCAAAGCTTCCTTTAAAGCCTTCCTTGCCTTATCTAGTTTTCGCAAAGAAATATAATTATCTCCTATTTCTTCATAAGCTTCAAAACAATTGGGTTCATGTAAAACAATTTTATTTAAAACCTCTATTGATTTTTCGTGCTCACCAGCTATCTTTAAATCTTCTGATTGAGCTAACATATCGATGACGAATTGGTCGTATTTCATGGTCTGTTGATTATAATCCGAATTACGCGAAATTTCAACAATTTTCTCTTGCAAATTTATTAATAACTTGTTGTGCTTTATTTCCTTCTTTTTTCAAGGCAAAATGTAAAGTCGCTTCCAAAAAACCTAACTTATCTCCGATATCAAACCGCTTTCCTTCTAAAATTTTCCCCATAAGTTTTCCTCCAGAATTTAAATGTTCATCAAAAGCCATAGATAATCTAATTTCTCCACTCTTATCGGGTTTTAATTGTACCAATTTTTGTAAAATTCGCGGAGTTATAATGTATTTACCGACAATGGCTAAATCTGAAGGAGCGTTTTCGGGCAGTGGTTTTTCAATAACTTTTAGA
>CAZYIR010000169.1:0-6512 GCA_964647165.1 uncultured Candidatus Peribacteria bacterium | reverse complement strand
GTTTTTCGCGACAAGAATGATGAAAAATATCTTTTTCTACATGAGGAAGAAGTGCCGATTTTTCATTCTGAAATTCCGGAAAAAGAATATTTGGAGCACGAAAAAAATATAAATGATGACGAATTACCTTTTGAAGTAGTTTGGAAACAAAAAATTAATGAGTAATCTCAAAGGCAATTTTCTTTGCGGAATTTTGAATTTTTGACTTGCTTAAATTTTCGCGGAGAACTTTGTCTTCAAAAGTTTCGATTAGTTTATTGTAAAAATCAGAGTTTTTGTCTTTTCCTTGATGAAAAATATGACAAAGTCCTTTTTCCGCGAAAAATTTCGCATTCTTTTCTTGATGATTTTTGGCGGCAGAAGGTAGGGGAATAATTAAACTCGGTTTTTTGGCAGAAATAATTTCAAACAAAGAATTAGCACCGGCTCTTGAAACAATTAAATCAGATTCAGTGATTTTTTCGCGAAGTTCTGAGGCGGTAAGAATTTCAGTTTGCTTGAATTTTTCTTGATCTAAATTAAGAGAAGGGGAAATTGATTTACCAATTCCCGTAACCAGGAAAATCTCAAATTTTCGAGTGAGTTTTTCTAAATTATTCTGAATTAACTCATTTATAAACTGGGCTCCTTGTGATCCACCAAATACCAAAAGTTGAGGAGTTTTGTTTTTGGTTTTTCTTTTTTTCGCGGATTTTTTTTCCTCAAAGAAAAGGGGATAAGGCGGTTCATCAAAACTATAAAAAACTTTATCTGCTACTTGTGATAAAAGTTTTGTTAATTTCCCAGATTCAATATCTGATTCATGGCCGTAAATTTTCCCGCGAAAATTCTGTAAAAATAAAGCCATTAAAAATGGAAATCCAACAAATCCTCCTTTGAAAAATACGATATCCGGTTTTATTTGAGATAGTAATTTTTTCGCGAAAAAAATAGATTTAATTATTTTAAAAGGGGCAAAAAGGTTTTGCCAAGCAAGATAACGATGAATTTTATCCGTCTTAAAGAAATGAATTTTAAAATTTCGCGGAAAATTTTCTTGAGTTATTTTTTTATCTAAATCCGAATCAGAAACAATTATTTCAACTTGATGTTTCTGTTTACTAAGTTCTTCCGCTAAATTTTTGAGAGGAATGATATGTCCTCCTGTTCCGCCACCAATCAGTAGTATTTTCATAATTTCGCGGAGTTTTTAAAAGTATCTTTTGTATCGTTTTTCACCAACTTTTATGGAGATTTGTAAAAGCAGTCCGGTTGCCGCCATCATCATAATGATAGAACTTCCACCATAAGAAATAAAAGGTAAAGTGATTCCCGTGTTTGGAAGCAAGGCCATATTTACTCCAATATTAACAAAAGCTTGAACGGTTATCAAAGAAGACAAACCAACAGCTAAATAACGATAAAATTTATCATGAACTTTTTCCGCAATAGAAAATCCTCGCCAAACTATAACTAAATAAATTGCAATCAAAATTAAAATACGAAAGAAGCCCATTTCTTCGGAAATTGCCGCGAAAATTGTATCTGATTGAACTTCTGGCAGATAATCAAATTTTTGAATTGAGTTTTGAAATCCTCGCCCCCACATTCCACCACTGCCAATAGCAATTAAAGCTTGTTTTACTTGAAATCCCGCCCCCAAAGGATCTAATTCTGGATGTAGAAAAACTTGAACTCGATTGCGAATATAAGGAACGGTTATAGTAACAATTACCGCCACAATTCCGAGTGCTCCAATTCCACCAAAAAAATGTTTTAAATTAGCTCCTGAAACGAAAAATATAATTGAAGCCGATAAAACAAGTACTAATAAAGCACCAAAATCTGATTGTCGCATTAATATTATTAAGGGAATTCCTAGAATAAAAGCAAAAGGCAAAAACCCATGTCTAAAACTGCTGGCTTTTAATTTTCCACTTCCTAAAATTGCTGAAATAAAGATTATAATGGCAACTTTAGCAACTTCAATTGGTTGAAAAGAGAAACCGCCAATTTTTAACCATAAAGTAGCATTTGTTCCATAATTTTCTCCCGCGAAAATTGTAGCAATCATTAATCCCAAAGCACCAATATAAATTAAAGTAGACCATTTACGAAGGTATTCGAGAGGGAATCGAAAAGCAATAAGAAAAACAATCAATCCCAAAAAAACGGAACGAGCATGTCTCATTAAATAAAAATCATTTTCCCCAGTGATATCAAAACTGGTGGCAATTGACATAGAACTCATCATTACTAATCCAAAAACAATGAGAAATCCAACTGCGATGGCTAGCTTTTTATCTAAATTCATCAGGTAAATTCTATATATTTTTTTGAAAATTGGAAAAATTTCGCGGGATTTTATAAAATTGCGATATGAAAAAGATTTTAATGTTTTTGGCTTCTGACAACTTTCGCGATACCGAGTATTTAACTCCTCGTGCTTTTTTTGAACAAAATAATGTAAATGTAATGACAATTTCTTCTCAGAAAATATCACGGGGGCGGTTTAGTTTTATAGTAAAAAATGATTATTTAATTAACGATGAAATAGATCCCGCGAAATTTTCCGGAATATTTTTAGTTGGCGGTGGAGGAGTTCTTGATTACTTGGAAAACAGGGTTTTAAGAAAATTGGTTTGGGATTTTTCTGATTCAGGGAAAATTATTGGAGCAATCTGTGCCGCTCCCAGATTATTGCTGAAATGGGGATTGTTAAAAAATAAAAAATTTACCGGTTGGAATGGAGATGGTGTTTTGGAAAAATTAGGAAAAGAAAATTTCGCGGAATATACAAATTTAAGTGTGCAAGTTGATAAAAACTTTGTTACCGGAGATGGTCCAAATTCTGTAGAAGAAACTGCGTTGGAATTTTTAAAATTAATAAACGGGGGAGGTAAATAAAGAATTTCGCGAAATTTTATATTTTTTTTAAAAAAATATGGAACATTTATACCTTTTTCATAAAAAAACGCCTTAAATCGAAAATTTTGCGGGATGCTTTTATATAAGGGGACAAATACCACCATATTAACACAATGTATATTGTTTTAATTATTCCTTACATCAAAACGATCTTTGTCATAATTAAAACAATATAAATATTCTGGGTTATTTGAAAAAAATTCTTAAATTTTAAATCAATTTCACCATAATTAAAACAATATAAACCTTCTTATTTCTTAGGAAGACTTTCTCAAAATATTTCACCACAATTAAAACAATATAAATATTCCGGGTTCTTAGAAAAAATTTCTTAAATCTTAAATCATTTTATTATGATTAAAACAATACAAACCTTCTTGTTTCTTAGGAAAACTTTCTCAAAATATTTCACCATAATTAAAACGATATAAATATTCCGAGTTCTTTTAAAAAAAAGTTCATTAGGCCGTTGAAAAAGTATTTTACAATTTTCAACTTTAAAACGCCTTAATCTACATCAAATACTTGATTTAAGACCCAATCAATAAATTTAAATTTAATTTTTTTAATTCCTGCGAAATCTCGTTGTACAAAAGAAATCATTTTTTGACCAGCAATTTCGCGAATCCTGAGATTTTCCTCAAATACTCCACGCAGAGCCGGATCAAACTGAAACTTTATATCTCGTTCATCACACAAGGAAATAATATTCAGCGTGTGTTCAAAGGCATCACACTGAATAATTGCTGTAATATTTTTTTGTTCACAAATAGTGTTCAATTTATCCAGTTTTCCAAGAATTTCGCTGCCTTTAATTTTCTTATAAAGTCCGTACGGATCAATAACACCAACGATTTGATATGGTGCAAATTTGTCCTCTTTAATTTTGGTAATTAATTTTTCTGCCACACGATTTGCCCCGATAATTAAAGTTTGATAAGAATTTTTCGCGGAATTTTTATATTTAGCAAGAATAGCACGGAAAAATGCGCGTGTCATGACAAGCCATAAACTTCCTAAAACAAAAACCCCGACGGCAATCAGTCGTGAAAATAAAATTTCGCGGGGAAAAAAATAAGAAACTATCATCAATCCAACCGCCACAATTCCGCCAATAAAAATAAGCGCTAAATCATACCACGAGCGATTTCCCGACCGTGGCGGAATACGATAATATTTCGTAAAAAGCAGAAACAAAATCCAAATTCCGCTAGTTAAAAAGGTAATTCCCGCGAAAATTTCAAAAGGGAAATCTGACGACATTATCCAGCCCACTCGCCAGAAATAAACAAAAATACTCGCTAAATAAATTCCTATAAAATCAATTATGATTTGAATTGTGCGCGTATAAATCCACTTTTTAAACATTGATTGAAGTTTAGCAAAAGATTATTTAGATATCAAAATTTCGCGTAAATTCGATTTCATAATTACATAACTTCTGGAATTCCAAATCCCAAAATGGAAGTCCCCTTTTCCAATACTTGTAAAACTTTTTGCGCCAGTAAAATCCGCGAATTTTTTAAGTCTTCATTATCGGCGTTTAAAACTGAGTTATTTGCGTAAAAACTAGACCAATCCTGCGCTAATTCCATTAAAAAAGTCACCAAATAGGTTGGATTGCTGTTCAAGACAGATTTTTCCAGAACTTTTGAAAATTCCAAAATTTTTACCCCTAGATTTTTTTCTGCTTCTCCTAGAAATTTCGCCGCCGCCTTGCGGGGCACAGCGGGATTTTGAATATTTGAAAAATCAGTAATTCCACTTTTCTTTAAAATAGACTTAATTCGCACGCCAGCATATTGTAAATATGGTCCAGTCGCTCCTTCAAAAGCGATAGATTTCTCTACATCAAAAGTAATAGATTTTCGCGGATTTGTGGAAAGCAAATAGAATTTCCAAGCCGCATCCATAATTTTTTCAGCTGTTTCATTTTTTTCTTTTTCTGAAAGTTCTTCATTTCTTTTGGAAACTTCGGTTTTCGCGAGATTAAATAAATCATCCATCAAATTATCAGCGTCAACTACATTCCCCTCTCGCGACTTCATTCGGCCGTCCGGCAAATGTACCAATCCGTATCCTAAATGTAAACATTCTTCTTTTTTCGCGAGATTTAGTTTCTCCAAACAATAAAAAAGAACTTTAAAATGATAATTCTGTTCATCTGCCACGACATAAACCAGTTGATTTGGATTGAAATCTTTTTTTCGCGCTTCAGCTACCGCTAAATCTTGTGTTAAATAAATTGAAGTTCCGTCAGCTCGTAAAACCACTTTTCGTGTGTCGATATTTTTATCATTTTTCGCATTTTTCGGTTTTAAATCTTCTGGTAAAGATACTACTATAGCTCCATCATCACGCCGTTCAAAAACACCATCCGCTAAACCTTTTTCCGCGATTTCTTTTCCTTTTAAATAGTACTCTGACTCTTTGTAATCTTTCTCAAAAACAATTCCTTGTCGCGCATAAGTTTCACGATGTCCATTCAGAGCCCATTCTGACATTTTTTGCCATAATTTATAAACTTCTTCATCGCCCTGTTCCCATTTAACCAACATTTCTTGAGCTTCTTTTTCCAGTTCTGGATTATTCTTTACTTCTCGCGAAAATTTTACATACCAATCTCCCACAAAATGATCAGATTTTTTACCGGCAGATTCAGGTGTTTCACTGTTTCCCCAAAGTTGATAAGCCAACATTGATTTACAAATATGGATTCCCCGATCATTAATAATATTGACACGATGAACAGTTGCCCCACAAGATTCTAGTAAATTTGCCATAGAAATTCCCAAGGCGTGATTTCGCATATGCCCGAGATGAAGAGGTTTATTTGTATTTGGTCCGGAAAACTCAAAGACGATATTTTTTTTCGCGAAAATTTCAGATTCTAGCGGAGCAGCAAAAACTTCTTTATAAAAAACTTCGTTCGCGAAATATAAATTCAAATATGGACCGGCAATTTCTGTTTTTTCCAATAAATCACAATTTGCTAAAATTTCGCGGAATTTTTCAGCAATTTCTACCGGAGATTTCTTTAAAATTTTCGTTAATTGAAAGAAATTCATTGCCAAATCACCCGCTTGTCCGCGAGGGACCGCTGAAAAATTAACTTTAGCTAAAGTTTCTGCATCAAAATATTGTGTCAAAAAATCGAGTATTTTGTTTTCCATCGCGAAGATTATAGGGAAATGGAAAAAAAATTAAAGTTTAAAATTTCGCGGAACTAGTCATTTAATTAGTTTTGTTTGTTTGATTCTAACTCATGTTTACGAAATTTTTGTAAAAAGATCTGTCCAAATTTAACGGCTTCAGGATCTTTTCCATAAATTACTACTTCCCTATTAGACTTAAATTTGATTTTTAGCCATTTTTTAGTTCCTGTTCCGTTTAATTTTCTTATTTCTAAAAAAATTGCTCCATGTGATTTAAAAACAGAATATTGTTTGCCCTGAATTTCGTAATTTTCCGCGAAATTTTCTATTTTCTCCAGAGTTGGTTTAAAGTTTGTAAACAGTGGCACTAGTTCCGGTCTGTGTCTATTTTCCGGTAATTCAGAATAATATTTCATAGTTTCTTCCGCCTTAAGTTGAGTTTTATTTAAG
>CAZYIR010000168.1:0-5665 GCA_964647165.1 uncultured Candidatus Peribacteria bacterium | reverse complement strand
TCCGCGAATTGACACTCATGAGTTAGCGCGAATTTTATTGCCCGGCGAAGAAAGTTATGCCTTGGAAGTCCTTTGCACCAAATATGGTATGTCGCATGAAAATGCTCATCGCGCAATGTCTGATGTTGAGGCGAATGTTCCGTTTTTCTATTTTTTAGTGGAAAAAATAAACAAACTCCCCGCGAAATTTCTGAATAATATTCGTCCTGTTTTAGAAAACAAAACCGATTGGTATGCCCGAACTTTGTTTTTGGAATCAACGGGAAGTTCTTCCGAATTTGTTGAAAAATTCGCGGAAGAAAAACCTCTTAGCCAAAAAGATTTTGTTGAAGATGTTGAAAAACTACCCGAATTCCGCGAAATTTTACAAGAGAAAATTAAAGAAGTTAGTCCGGAAAACTCATTATTTATCAGACAGACCGATAATTTAAAATCAGCCAAACTGGCAAAAAAAATCGCGGAAACTCAATCCAAAGCGCTAATTGTAACTCCTAAACTGAACTATTTTCCGGAAATAAAACAATTTCCGTCCCCTCAAGTAATCCTTGATCCGGAAAAGTTGGAAAAATTTGCCAAATCTCGCGAAAAAATGTCTGATGCCGAAACAACTTTTTGGGTACAGGCCAAGTTCCGCGAATTTTTGGGAAGGCGTGGAAAACGGTTTTTCGATTTATTCTTTCAGCAACGCGATTTTTGGGAAACTGTCTGCCTAAATGACAAAAATCATCCTTTGTTTCAAAAAATTGTTACCGAAAAAAATCAAATCAAGGTTTTGGCGATTGATCCTTATACTTTTTTGGAATTAATTGATTTAGAAATTTTTCGTACCAGAACCTTAGTAATCGATGAAGCCGAAAATTTCGCGAAAACTTTACTTTTTTCAGCCAGCCAAAATTGGTCGTTTTTAAGTGCTTTAAACACCGAAGACGAAAAAAAATCAACCGCTGCTCAATTCTGGGTGACAAATTTTTGTCGCGAAATTATTGAAGAAAAATTACAACACACCATCTCCCCGTTTCCGGAAAGAATTCTGTTGGACAAAACAGAAAAATTTCCTGTATTTGCGAACGGTTTGGATAATCTAGCTGGATTGAAAAAGAAAAACGATTTATATGAGGTTTTAATAAATTCACGCGAAAAAACAGTTCGCTGGGCAACTTATTCTCCACAAAACGGAAATCTGGTAATTGGTGCTTGGCATCCTGATGATTGGCGAGATTTGAAAAACAAGCTCGCGAAATTTTCTAAAATATTTTTTCACCGACACAAAATCGATGATTCTTTTTCTTTTTTTCGAATCTTTATCGGCGTAGCCAAAGGAAATATTTTATCTCCTGCGTTTTTGAAAAAAGAAATCAAGTTAACTATTCCCAATAATTTAATTTCGGTTAAATCCCCTGATTTCAACGCTTATACTCAAACAAAAATTGAAGAAAATTTCGCGGAAACTCTCCCCGGAGAAGTTTTGGCGGTCAGTTTTTCCAGCTTAGAGACTTTGAAAAAAATATTTTATGAATTAACCGAAAAAATCGCGGAAAATGAAAAAATTTATGGTGAAAATGTTTCAGGTGGAACCCCTAAAATTCTAAATCTAATGCAACAAAATTCCGCGAAAAAACAACTTTTATTGTTGAAAAGCATTTCCACTCCCGCTCTAAATGATTTTCGAGTAAAAAAAATGATTATACAGAAATTTATTTTTGATCCCCCTCATCCGTTGCTCGAAGAAATTGAAAATGTAATGAAAATTTCCGGTTTAAGTTTTTGGGAAGTTTGGGTGATGCCTCAAATTACCGCGAATTTTTCACGAATTATCGGTTCTTTTTCTGAATTGGAAGAAGTTGTTTTTTTGGATGCCCGAGAAAATTCTCGCTGGGGCAAAGAAATTCTAAAAACAGTTTTTGAATAACCAAAAAATAGATAATTCTAAACAACCAAAAAAACGGTTCCGCGAAATTTTACTTTTTCCCTGTAAACATCTCAATAACCGGCTTAAAGTAATCATTTATTTGAATCAAAACTTCCAGCGGTTTACGCACATAATCACCAAAAACCTCCGCGAAATAATTGATTTTGCTAATGGTTCGGTTTAGATTGAGCAGAAAGCGTGAAATAACGATAACCAAAATCAAAAAACCACCTCCCAAACAGAGGTACATAATTTCGAGAGCGTGAGCGATAAGGTAATCCATTTTTTAATTTTATTTACAATTTGTTTTTAACTTAATCAATTCATTATATCAAATTTTAATTAAGAAAAATTTCGCGGAGAATTATTGAGAATCCCCATCAGGAGAGGATAATGCTTCTAAAAAAGATTTTCCGTCTTTAGTTTTAACATCTTTAAATAATTCCTCCCAACTTTCCGCTGAAAACTCTTTGGCTGATGTTTCAGCCTCTGAAATAGCTTTTTTGAGTTCTTCTTTCCGTTCTTTCCCTTTAAAATTCTTTTTTATTTCTTTTTTGCGTTTTTCTAATGCTTCTTTGTTCTTCTTAACTTTTTCAAATAAAGCTCTTACCGCTTTGTTTTTTTCTTTTTTTGGCAAGTTCTCCCACAACTTAACTTGATCTGCGTTCCAAGCTCCTTGTTTTAAGTTTTGTCCTATTTTCCCAATCTTCTTCCGCCATCTCATTTTATTTATAGCTCGAAAAGGATACGAAGCTCCTTTCCATAACATATTCGGCACAAAAAATAATATTTTTTTTGCTTTCCCGGCCTTTTCTTTCAGTTTTTCTTTTTTCCAATTTTCAGGGTTAAACAGACCTTTAATTCCCATAACTCCTTTCATTAGGAAAAAGATTAAAATGTATGTCAAAAGAGATGTTCCCGCCATATTGTCTAAAGCCCTTCCGATTCCATGTGATTTTTCCCGCGAAATTTTACTTAATTTGGAAAAATCTTGCCCCACTCCAATCATATTTTTTAAATCTTCTGTTGAGTATTTTTTGAGTTTGTTTTTTGCATTTTTTAAATCTGTTGAAGAAGGACTTTCAAGGTTTTGTTCTTGAATTATTTTTTCGGCCTCAAAAATTTCGCGGAATTCCGAATTATCTTTGTCATTAAGTAGTTCATCAATATCATAGAACAAATCGGTTAAAATCATTTTCCGTCTGTTCTCGACTGAAATATCTTCTTTTTTGAAAGCTTGTTTTCGTAATCTCTCAAATTCCTCCGAAGAAAGTCTAAGGTCGGTGCTTTGTACATAAAATTTCGCGGAAGCTTTGGCTAAATTCTTTAGTGTAACTTGCTTTTTGTCTTTTTTGTAATTATGCAATAAAGTAGCTAAATTTTCTAACTGTGGACTAAATTTAACCCCTTTTTGCATTAAACTATAAGCATCGCTGGTGACTAACGCCATTTCCGCGATTTTTTCGTTAGTTCCCGGAAATTGTCCTTGTTGTATTTCACTAACGGTTTTACCCGGTTCATAAATGAAATCTACCAACAGAGAAATCGGATAAGACGCTACATTATAAGCGGTCTTCCCGCTCCAACGCAAAAAATGCGCCAAAGAATTAGAAACTGCCGGAAAACTCACTGCGGCAGCAACCAATCCCCATTTCGCTCCACGAACAAATGATTCCTTAAATCCCCCTTCATTGCTGATAAATCCTAATGAAAATAAGGCCGTAAATATTTTCCCATAATCCCCTAAATCTTTCTTATCGGGAATCAGTTCCTCTGCTGTCAAATGACTGGTCCATTTATGATCGGTAGTTGCTTTTGTACGTAAAAATTTTAGAAATTTTTCGCGAGATTCGACCGGCGGATACCCAGCTAGGGCTTGTTTAAGCTCGTCAAGTGACGAATATTCTCGATTGATGCGCTGGGTAAACTCTTCGTCCTGTAGAGCAAACTCTTTTACTTTTTCTTTCGCGAAATTTTCAATCTCTTTAGTAGTTAAAGCTTCTTTATTTTGTGTAACTTCATAATTTCGCGGAGAATTATATCGTTCCTGTGTTGGGGGAATTCTTTTTATTTGCGGATCGGGAGGAACTGTGCTCAACTGCGGTTTATTATTGTTATTTAGTTCTGCCGTTAACTCTACGCGTTTACGCAAAGGATCAATTTGTGCTTCAGTCAATTCTGTCACTTTTTTTATTTCCTCAATTTTGTTAGACGAAACAATTTCTTTACTTTGCTCTTGGTAATACAAAAAAGTTTTCCCGTTTCCGCGAAATTTTAAAGAAAAGAAATCGTTCAAAAGGTTTTTCATTGCTTATAATTTTAAAACGCGAATCCATAAATCCAAAAGCGATTCATGTTCGTCTTCCAATTCAGACAAACCGACTTGGCGGAAATTTTCGCGGAAAAAATCCGGTTCATGTTCTCCCATTTGCAGAGAAAGATTATATTTACGGAACTTGGTTTTTACTTGTAGATTTATAATCGCAACTGTTTCATCATATAAAATCCAGAATCCCGCAAATTTTTCCAACGGAAAAAATTTTCGATCAATAAAGATCCCTTTTTCAAATACTTGTATTTCGTGTTTTTCCGCCCCTTTTTGGTGTGCCAAAAAATAAACTGCCGCCACCAGAAAAAAAGGTAAAGCCATCAACCATCCCCATTGGGGATCTGTTATCATCGCCCAAATCGCTCCACCAAAAAAAACTAAACAAAAAACTATATACCAAATAATTCCTCTTTGATGTGGATGATAATCTAAAGCCTGCCAAGAAAAAATTTCTTCTCCCGGAGAAAATTGTTTAGTTATTTGTTGTTCGCCAGAAGGGTTTAAATTCATTTGTTTCTAAAAAATTTAAATTAAATTCCTTGAATTATACCAAAAATTTCGCGGGAATTCAAGTTATTAATTCCCCTAAAAAAACTGTTTCGAAAAAATAAGAAAATATTTGATTTTTTAAAAAATCTATGGTAAGATACTCAGATTTCATAAAAAAAACATATGAAAAATTTAATGAAAACGGCCGACAGTATTATTGCCAAGTTTGTTTGGCAAAATAACAATCAAGAAACTATTTCTAACGAATATGAAAGTGCTGTTGAGAACTTGCACGCAGATACCAAAGAGAGACTTAAATATCTGCAAAAAGAAAGAGGATTGTCAGAAAGCAGACGAAAATTATATGAAGAAAGAATAGACAAGGCTGCTGACCAAGCTATGGAAGAAATTAAAAAATTAATAACCAACCAAAATGGAGAAATTGATACATATTTGGTAGAGAAAAATGCACAAAAAATCGCGCAATTAACAAAGACCGGAAAAATGGGGTCAAAAGATATAAATAATATGTTCCGGACAGAAGTTGTGGCAAGATTAAATGAATATCTTGAAACAGGGGCTGTTGCATTAGAGGATGCTTCTCTGACTCTAATTAAGTCTATGGAAAATATGTCTTACAGCAAAAATACTCCTACCGCGAAAAAAGTTTTGGATGCGACAAATGCTATGCGGTACGGAGAATTAACTCTCCGTAGAAGTGATGGATATGCCGGATATAAAGCTTTGGCCAGAGAAATGGATCGTAACGGAGTAGACGATATTTCTTTTGATGTAAATGGTATTTTTAAATTGAATGGAAAAGAATACCAAGTAAAAAACTTTGAAGTATTGATTGGGGCAGCTATGACAAAAGTTAATCCTAACTTTTTAGCAAAATTTCGCGTAGAAAACGCCATTATTAAAAACGGGAAATTAGT
>CAZYIR010000167.1:0-1739 GCA_964647165.1 uncultured Candidatus Peribacteria bacterium | reverse complement strand
AGATGGATTGAAGAAGCTGCAAAATTAGCTGGTAGATAATTTAATTTTAGGGAGCCTCGCTTGCGTGCGCATGGGGGGGGGTAAAGGCAAGCGCAATATGATTTGTTTGTGCCAGTCGTCTGTCGGGCACAATCCTTTTTCTTTCCGTACAAATAACCACAAAACTTTAATCGGAGGCAATAAGCGAGCCCAAGGCGCCGGTAAACTTGTCCTGGCGTCTCGTCAGGGGCGAGATAAAAAGTGTGCGGAGTGTTCTGCTTTCTATTTTGGATTTTCTTCAAAGAAAGTTCGGATTTCGTCCAAAAGGTACCGCCAATTTTGAATTTTTGGTGTTGTTTGCCTATCCCTGAGCGACGAATACTTTTCAAATACCATAAGGCGAATGGGTCTTCCGTTGGCTCAAAAAAACAAACGGAAGATCCTTCGATTCAATTCGGTCTTGCCTTTTGCCTCCCACTTAGGAATAGGAAATTGATTAGCAATGATGGTAGTTATGTTTATTTTTTCGCGGAAATTTGTAAACTGTAATCAATGATGAATAACAAAAACTTAAAAACAATTTTTCTGGACCAAGGAGAAACTTTGGGTGGAGCGGAACGATTTCTGATTGATTTTATAAAATCCTTATCTCCAGTGGAAAGACGGCAAATTCGTCCTCTTATTTTGGGAGGGAAAATTTCGGAATATCGGAAAATGATTGGTGATTCCGCGAAATTTTTAGATTTTGATTATCCGCAGGTTCGAGGGAGTTTTTTCAAAAAATTTTTGATAATCTGGCGATTGTTAAAGGCGGCTAGAAAATTGATAAAAATAGTTTCTCAAGAAAATGTGGGGCAAATTTTCGCGAATACGCCACGCACCATTTTTATCGTGTGGATTGCTAAAACATTTTTTCGTCTTCCGGCAAGGGTTATCATTATGATTCATGATTTCACGATTCCACAGTTTTTGTTGCAAAGAATTTCAGCTAAAGCCGATATCATTATTGTAAATTCTGTTCCTACCAGAATGATAGTTAGAAAAATTATTCCAGAAAAATATTATCGAAAAATGCGAATTGTTGAGAACGGAATTGATTTAAACCAAATTTCCGATTTACCGAAAAAAAATAGCCAAAAAATTGAGAAAATACTTTTAATTGGACGACTAGATCCACGTAAAGGACAAATTTATTTATTAAAGGCCGCGAAATTTTTTCAAGAACAAAAAAATAATTTTAAGTTTTTCTTGGTTGGTTCATCTTTTCCGCAAGATTCGCGAACGGTAGAATATGAAAAAGAATTAAAAAATTTCGCGGAAATTCATAAATTAAAAAATGTTTTCTTTTTGCCGGAAGTAAATACGCCGTTTGAAGTAATTTCGGAAGCAGATATGGTTTTGGCTTTACCCACGGAGCCGGAAACATTTGGACGAATTGTTATTGAAGGGTTGGCGTTAAATAAATTGGTTTTAGCTTTTGATCAGATGGGACCACGGGATATTTTAGAAAATTTCGCGAGATTTTGTGATTTGCCTGTTCATCCGTTATCAATTAAGAAAAATTCTGTTGATGATTTAATCAATAAGATAAAATTTTTCGCGGAAAATCAGGAGTTGATTCAAAAATATGTTAAAAATTCGCGAAAATTTATTGAAAAAAATTATTCCCTGTCCGAGACCAAAAAACGATTGATGAATATTTTATCGGGAGTTTAAAACAAATAACAACAAGGAGATTTCAAGAACCTGAAGCGAAAATT
>CAZYIR010000166.1:0-4788 GCA_964647165.1 uncultured Candidatus Peribacteria bacterium | reverse complement strand
TTTTCGCGGGAAATTATTGGTACTAAAGATTGGGAAAACTTAAATAACGAAGATTTAAATAAAATTTTCGCGAAAAAATTTAAGGAAATTGATTTTAATAAACTACCAGAATATGTCGCCTCGGAATTTATCCAAAAATTGCGAAAGAATTTAAAAACCCCCTTAAATAAAGCTAAGGGGGAAGTTTTTAAAGCC
This sequence comes from uncultured Candidatus Peribacteria bacterium, assembly GCA_964647165.1. Classification (GTDB taxonomy): domain Bacteria; phylum Patescibacteriota; class Gracilibacteria; order UBA4473; family UBA4473; genus JALVIB01. The sequence continues at coordinate 4,593 of CAZYIR010000166.1, read as the reverse complement.
CAACTAAAAGTAAAAGAAGAAAAGGCCGATCAAGTAATGGAGAAAGTTTTGGATAAAAACAAAAATTCCGCGAAAAATTTAACAAAGAAAGATTTAGATAAAGAGTTTGAACAAAGTTTAAAAGATTTAAATTTATTTGAAAGTTTGCCGGAAAAATCTGATTTTCGAAAAGAACTTTACAAAAAAATTCGCGAAAAATGGGAAAACAGATCGGAATCCTTTTTGTCTAACGAAAAATCGGAGGACTCAGAAAAAATGTCGGATAAAATTTCGCGGGAAAAAATGAAAAAAAATTGGGACGACTGGGTTAATCATCTAAAGAATTACGATAAAGACTTTAAAAACGCAACTGATTTTCGTCAGCAATTTATTGCCAAGTATTTTCCATACAATAAAAAAGATGCTGAGGATTATTTTGCCAAACATAAAAATTACGCCAAAGCTTTTGAGAAAAGTTTTCAGCATTACGAACAAGGACAAAATAAGTTTTTTAAACAAAAAATAGAAGATGTTTCCGCGAAATTATCGGATTCGCGCGTTAGTTCCGCCTTGAAATCATCTTTCAAAAAAGCACGAAATAATTCAGAAAAACGCGGTTGGCTGAAATATCTTGAAACTCATGTTGCCGAATATGAGAAATCTATCCAAAATTCCGCGAAATTAGAAAACCGCTTAAACACAGGTTTTGCCACTCTTAAAAACCATCCTCAAGTTGGAAAACTTCGCGAAAATTTTTTACTACTCCAAAAAAATCGTCAATTTTTAAATAAAAAAGGTCAATATGTTTCTCCACGACATTATGAGAAAGATTTGCAAAAAATTGAAACAAAATTTCGCGGAATTGAAGAACAAGACCGAATTGATAGACAAAAAGCCAGACAAAATATCGCGAAATTAACTTTAAATGATTTTGATTTGTCTAATAAAGAAATTAAGAACTCTGGTGATCTGGCCAAATTGGGAAAAATAAAAATGCCGGAATATTTATGGCAAGAGTTTGGAAAAGACGCTTATCGTCAAAAAATCATCAGTTTATATAAACAATTACAGTCCCGCGAAAAAAATATTGAAACTGGGCCATCTATCAAATTGGCACGAGAAGTCATTCAAAATTTATCATTGGATGATTTAGATTTTTCGCAGGATTTTACCACGCAACAATCTTTTAACCGTCAGCGACATTTGCGAAACACGGTTTCTTTTTCTCCGGAAGTTTGGGAAACAGTTAAAGACGATTTTTTTTCGAAATCAAAAGAACTGTATCTTCAGCACCAAAAAATTCGCGGAGAAATGAAAAAGCTGTCTCAGGGAATTGCTAATTTGCAAGCAAAAGATTTGGATTTTTCCGCCGATTACAAAAATCTCGCGGAGTTCGCTCATCAACCGGCATTTTATAATTTTTTTCATCAACAAAATGTTTCCAATTTGGCTTATGACCAACTGAAAAATTCCGAATTTACGCCAAAAGTTTTGGAACTTTATGCTGATTATCTAAAACAAAAAAATGGGCTAGATGATTCTCCAGAAACGGAAAAACCCCGCGAAATTATTGATAATTTACAAGTTTCCGATTTAGATATTTCCCAAGATTTTGCGAATTTTACCGACTTTAAGCGCCAACCTTATTTCCGCGAAAAAATTTCTTTTTCAGACGAGGTTTGGCAAAAAGTTCAACCAAATTTTGAACAAAAAGCACTTCAACTTTATAAAGAATATCTGCAAATTCGCGAAGAACGAAAGAAATTCGAAAAAGCTCTTAACACTTTAACTACTGAGGATTTGGAAACTGATTACAAAAATTTTTCCGAATTTGTTCATCAGCCGGCAATGCGTAAATTTTTTAAAGAATTGGGGATTTCAGATTTGGCTTATGACACTTCGGTAGATATTTTCGCGGAAAAAATGAATGAGTTATGGGAAAGTGTTCAAAATACAGAAAATTTCGCGGAATTTAGTGATGAGGATATTCAAAAATTAGGAACGAAACATGGTTTGGATTTTTTCAAATTATCTTTGGACAATCGAGAAAACTTAAAACTAAAATTTGATCGTTTGGATAAATTATTAACACGGAACAGTTCTCTCGCGAATTTTTTTCGCAAACAAGAAGAATTCATTTTGCCAGTTTTTCTGGGAGTTTTGGGGGAAATGAATAATGAAGATTTTAAAAAATTAGAAGAAAATTTGGGAACTTCCGAAAAAACTTCCGAGGAAATCGTTAATATTTTTTTCAATTCCCCACGACAAAAATATTTGCTTTCAGAAGTGCGAAAAAACGATTTTGAAGCTTGGCGAAAACTGGAAAAAGCAGAACGAAATTTCGATGGAGATTTAAATATTCGCGGAATTTTACTGAGTGGAGTAAATGAAGATATAGATGAAGATTTTACGGAATTTGAGTTGGATGAAGATGGAAATCCAATTATTGAAACAGAGGAAGAAACAGATGATAATTTAGAATCTCGCGAAAAAATCGCGGAAACAGATGAAACAGATGATATTCCCGAGGAGGAAATTTCTTCAAACAAGGAAGAAGACGAGGAAAATCTTGAATCATTGGATAATGAAGAAGAAATTGAGGAAAATGAAGAAATTTCGCGGGACGAGGAAGAAGGTTTAGAAGAGGAAATAGACGATAATTTAGAATCTCGCGAAAAAATCGCGGAAACAGATGAAATAGATGATATTCCCGAGGAGGAAATTTCTTCAAACGAGGAAGAAGACGAGGAAAATCTTGAATCATCGGATAATGAAGAAGAAATTGAGGAAAATGAAGAAATTTCGCGGGACGAGGAAGAAGATTTAGAGGGAAATGATTCTCAAAATTCTTTGTCGGAAAATGCAGAAGATAAGCAGGAGACAGTGGTTGAACAGGAAGAAAAAGAAGATTCAGAATCTCGCGAAAATTTAGATGAGGCAGGAACAGAAGTTGAACAGGAAATTAGACCGAAACAAGAAAATTCTTTATCAGAAGAGGGAAATGTTGCCGAGCAGGAGGAAAACTTTGATCAAGAACAAAATCCTGAACAAGAAACGAATATTGAATCAGAGGATGATTTTGAGCAGGAGAAAGACAAAGAAGTTGGAGTGGAAGAAACGGAAGAATTGTCTCGCGAAAAAATTTTGGAAAACATTCAGCGCGAAAAATTAAATGAAGAGGAAGAACAAAAAGAGGAACGGATTCGGCAAGAGCAAAAAGAATTGTTGAAATTGTTGCGTAAAGACGAGTTTTTTAAATCTCGAGACAAAGAAAATCCAGATGAAGTTGCGGAAGATGGAGACGAAGATTCTTTGTCGTCCAAGGTGCGAGACAGTTTGCTGCAACAGAAATCGCCAATAAATTTCGCGGAAATTCACTGTTCTGGCGTGATGACTTTGAAGGCCTTGCTTGAAAAAATTCACACATATTTAGAATTGCTTGCGGAAAAAAATATAAATTTCCAAATAAATCTCTCCGAACGAGAAAAATCTCGCGAAACTGACAAATCCCGCGAAATTTTCCTGGAAATTATCGATTTTTTACTCAGAAAAGAAGTTTATACTTTGCAAAAAGTTGTGTTCCGACCGCAAAATTTCGCGGAGAATTCCGGAGCTTTGCGGATGAATGCGCAGTATTCCGCAGATTCTGTGAGCCGCAGGTTTGAGGTCAGTCTTTTGGAAAGAGAATGATTTTTTCGCGGGATTTATTTTTCTATTCGATAGATTCTGGTGAATGTATCAATTCCGTTTTCGTCTTCTTTGTGTAGCTTTAGAACTGTTTTAATATTTCGACGACGGACATTTTCTCGTCCTAAGATATCTCGAACATCTCCTTTTTTCACTCCACCTTTTCTATTTAAGAACCATCCTTCATCTCCAGCTTTTGCCTTGTGGCGACGCTTAGCGGAGTGAGTTATTTTCATTAGTTTTTTACCATCAGAGCCAGTCCAAATTTGATATTCTTGTCCAGCTGAAGTTGTTTTTGTTTCAACATTTCCACCACTTGCGATTAATTGTTTCCAAAGAGTTTCAACGGTTTTAGGATCTTTAACTTTCTCAAGTCGATGACCAGCTTCTTCGGCGGTATATTTAGCTTTTTTGACAACCTCGCCGTTATCAGTTGTGTTTTCTCCAGCATGAGGTTTTGTTTCTGGTGCAGGCGATTCAGAAGTATTTATCGCGGGATTTCCGTTTGACGAAGGGGTTGTAGTTATTTGTTCATTGTCAGAGCCTTCATTATTTGTCGTATTATCGTCGTTATCCTCATTGTCATTGTTATCTTCATCTTCATTGTTTTCTGGAATATCTATTGGATTAGTAGCCGGTGGCGTTACATCCTGTCCTGAAACAAGATTGTCATTATTTTCCGCGAAAATATCGTCTAGAATTGCGTCAATATCAACATCTTCAGGTTTATCTTTTTCATCTAGATATGAACCAAGAGCGTTTATTCCGTATACGGCTAACATTGCACCACCAATTTTCAAGGCCTGCTTCCAAGCAGTTTGTCGAGGAACATTTGTCGCTTCTTGAATATTTTCAGTGATTGCTTCAACAGCTTTATCTTGTCCTTCAGCTGTTTTTAACGCATCTTTATCTTTAATTATCTCTTTT
>CAZYIR010000165.1:0-2284 GCA_964647165.1 uncultured Candidatus Peribacteria bacterium | reverse complement strand
GCGTGCGGCAGCTTTTTTTTGAATGTCCAGTTTTCCTTCTTCCCATTGTTGCAGAATCTCTTCTACTTCTTTAATCGGGCGACAGTAATTTTCGTGCGAATTTTTAATACATTCCTCTACATATTGTTCTTTAGGGAACATCATATTCAAAGTTCGCCCCGAAAAAGCTTCTCGAAGTTCGCCGTCAATAGACATTTTGCAGTAAAAATTTCTAACCGCGAGATTTATTAAGTCACGCTCTTTAACCCGCGGACTGAATTCTTCTTCTAAAATTTTGGCATCATTTCCACCAACTCGGAAACTAACCATTGATCCGACGTTACCAAAAACGGTAGTTCGAATTTTATTAGATAACTGTCCTAAAAACTGATGTGCCAGAGTTAAGTTTAAACGATATTTTCGCGCTTCAGATAAAATTTCGTCAAAAGTGTCGGTCGCGAAATTTTGAAACTCATCAACATAAAAATAAAAATCCTCACGTTCTTCTTCTGCTGTGTCCGCGCGGGACATCGCCGCCTGATAAATTTTTGTAATGGCTAATGCTCCCATCAAAGAAGCGTTTTCTTCACCTAAGATTCCTTTGGAAACTTTCATTAATAAAATCTTTTTTTGGTCCATAATTTCGCGGAAATCTACTTTGTCTTCTGGTTGACCAACAATATTTCGAATCATGTTTGTTGATACAAACTGTCCCACTTTGTTTAAAAGAGGAGTAATTGCTTCATTATCAAATTTTTCAGACCAGCCAGCAAATTCATTAACCCAGAAATTCTTAACCACATTATCCTGAATATTTCGGACAATCGTTTGTCTGTAATTTTTATCTGTTAGCATTTTTAAAATACTCAAGATAGTTGTTCCCGGTGTATCCAAAAGAGCCAAAGTGGTATATCTTAACACATGTTCCAAACGAGGTGTCCAATTTGCCCCAAAAAGTTTTTTGAAAATTTCGATGAATCCGATGGTTACGCGAATTTTTAATTCAGGTGGAACATCGGCCAGCGGATTGAATGAAATTGGAAACTTGGTATCGGAAGGATCAAAAATAATGACATCTTTAATACGGTTTTTGGGGACACATTTTAAAACGTTATCAACCAAATCTCCATGTGGATCAAGAATCCCCACTCCTTTACCGCGTTCCAAATCGTTTTTTATCAGTAACTCCAACAACTTTGATTTACCGGAACCGGATTTACCAACACAATATAAATGTCGACGACGATCACCTCGTTTTATACCAAAAGGAATAACTTTACCGTGAAAATTGGTGGTTCCAAAAAAGGAGATGGCCGGATCGTTTTTATTAACAGGTAAATCAGCCGGCGGTTCACATTTTCGCGATAAAACATGAATTAGGTTTGGCACCATTTGTTCATTGGGGAGATGGTATAAAGTAGCCATTTCTTTACCACTGAAAAAGAACCCACCACTGAGTTGCCGATGTTTAAATTTTCGTAAAGCAGATTTAGCATTATGAGAAGTCCGCGAAATTTTGAATTTATTTAAATCTAATGTATTGAAATTCTTTAAACTCCCTAAAACCGCTTCCAGTTTAATTTGAGGATTTTTAGTCGGGTCACTGCTAAAAGCTGCTAATCGTAAATTACAGCGGAACAATTTCCCTTTTGTTTTTTCATTAATTTTTTTATCAAATTCTTGAGTAACATTCTTCTTAAACCAGTATTTTACGCGAAAAATTCGTCTGATTTTTTCAAACCTCTTTCGCCAACCAAGTAAAAAATGATGCCAACCGGTATCTTCTCGCGGGGAGGTGACCAATTGCAACCAAACTCCTTCATTATTTGTACACTTGGCCATCACATTTAGAATCCCCGATAAAGAATCTGTTTTAAAATTATCAAAAGTTTTAATGGGAAAAATATCGCGGCGATCTAGAGAAATTTCTGTCCAAACAATTTTTGTTTTAGCGGGATTAACAGCGTCTACAAAATCCGGAATTTCGCGGATATCCGTATCAGAATCCATAGCGTAAATTTGCCCAGCAATAACTTCGCAAGTGGCTGGATCTGAGGTATAACAAAATCCAATATTTTGTCCAAAAACCACTATTTCAAAAGACATTTTTTTATCTGGAAGGGCTTCGTGGAGATTATGAAATACTTCAACAAATTTTTCAGCATTTTCTTGTGCTTCTGAAACAGAAGAAGTTTTTCCTTCAGATTGTGGAATAAAAACCAAAAAAGTCTTTTGATTGATTTTTTTTCGCGGAACTTGCTTAATCTGTTTTTTCATACTTAAACGCCTTTATTATACATTAAAA
>CAZYIR010000164.1:0-1690 GCA_964647165.1 uncultured Candidatus Peribacteria bacterium | reverse complement strand
TTAATTTTCAAAACGGCTTCCGCTGATTCTGCGACCGAATTTCCCGCGAAAAATCCAACAATTTTATATCCTAACCAGCTAACAAATGCTAACCCAAGCAAAAAAATGATTAGTGGCTTATAATTCTTTCCGCCACGACGAGAATTTCGTCTGTAAGAATAAGATTGAGGACGATACCGACTTTTTTGAAAAGACATCAAACTGATTCTGCTTAAAACTGACGAATTGTCAATTTTTTGTAAATCCCGCGAAATTATTTCGCTTCGATCTTTGAAAATCCGCAAAATGGACGCAAGACTTCAGGAATTAAAACCGACCCATCAGCTTGTTGAAAGTTTTCTAAAATCGCGACAAGGGGGCGACTAGAAACCGCTGTTCCGTTCAAGATGTGGGCAAACTGATTTTTCCCGTTCTCATCTTTATAACGAATATTTAAACGACGAGCTTGAAAATCTGTACAAATTGAAGTGGAGGTCATTTCGCGGAATTTTCCTTGTCCGGGCAACCATGCTTCTAAATCATATTTTTTCGCGGCAGAAATCCCCAAATCTCCACAACAAACATTCACTACTTGATAGGGAATTTCTAATTGTTTCAAAAGATCTTCTTCAATTTCGCGGATTTTTTCGTGTAATTTTGCGGATTCTTCTGGTTTACAAAAGATGACCATTTCCACTTTTTCAAACTGGTGGACACGAAAAATTCCGCTCGTATCTTTCCCATAACTTCCCGCTTCTCGACGGAAACACGGCGAATATGAAACATACATTTTTGGTTTTGATAAATCTAAAATTTCGCCTGCGTGAAACGAAACCATCGGCACTTCCGAGGTTCCGATAAGATACAATTCATCTGAATCAGGGTTTACGCAATAATTCTCATCATGCGCAAAATATCCCGTTCCCTCAATCGCTGCTTTTTTTGTCAAAAAAGGCGGAATCATTGGATCAAATCCTTTTTTCGCGACCTCTGTAAATGCCCAAAAAATTAGCGCTCGTTGCAACATTGCCAACTCTTTTTTCATGTAATAAAAACGCGAACCAGAAACTTTGGCGCTTCGTTCTGTATCCAAAATGTCGAGTTTCCCCGCGATTTCTCCGTGTTCTTTGGGTTTGAAACTGAATTCTGGTTTTACTCCTTCTGCTCGTAAAACAATATTTTCTTCATCAGATTCTCCATCTGGAGCGTCTGGGTGTGGTGGATTGGGAAGTGTGAGCAAGATAGAATCCCGCGAAATTTTCGCCTCGTGCAAAAGTTTTTCAGCTTCCTTCTTCGCCGCGGAAACTTCTTTCATTTCTGATAAAAGTGCTGTTTTCTCGTCTCCAGATAGTTGTGGTATTTTCTTAGAAACTTCGTTTTGTTGTGCCGAAAGTTTCTCCACTTTTTGTAACGCCTCACGATATTTCGCGTCAAGAATAAGGAGTTCATCAATTTTCGCGGGATTTACGCCTTTTCGCGATAATTTCTTTTTAAAATCTTCTGTATTTTCACGGATTTGTTTGAGATCTAACATTTTCTTATTTTAAAAGTCAGACAAAGTATAAATTCTTTGGGGAAAAAGTGGAAATTGAAATTCCTGCGAAAAAAATAAAAAATCCAAGTCCGGACTTCATGCTTGTTAAAATGAATAAAGTCCGGGCTTAAAGATTTTTTCTCGCGAGAATTTCAAAACTAGTTTAAACTTTTCGGG
>CAZYIR010000163.1:0-2899 GCA_964647165.1 uncultured Candidatus Peribacteria bacterium | reverse complement strand
AAAACAAACAAAATGTAATTATTAAATTTTCTGCTAAAATTTCTCCGAATGAATTTTTATAACATTTGGCTTCGAGGAATTCGCGGAATTTTCACTTGGCACAGCGCAGAAAAAGTGAAAATTGGCGCTCGTGTCAAAGTATTTTTTCGCGGAAAACCACGATTTGGACTTGTCATTGCCGAAAACAAGGAAAACCCAGATTTCAAAACTCAGCCGATTTTGGAAGTAATTAACGCGAATTTTATCAACGAAAAATATATCGAAATTGCTCACGAAATTGCTTATGAAAATCTCAGTTATCTGGAAAAAGTTTTAAATTTAATGGTGCCAGATAAGTTTTCGTTTTTTCAAAATCCCGCGAAAAAAGAGATTTTTTGGTCTTTTTTAAAACCAAGTTCAGACTTAGAAATAAATAAGTCGGAGTCAAAGTTCGAACTTGAAAATAAACTTAAAATTTCAAAAATTCGCGGAAAAAAACAGCTCGCCATTATTGATTATTTGAAAAAAAACGGTGAAGTTCCGGAAAATGAACTTTTGAAAATTGCCTCAATGGCGACGATTAAAACCTTGGCGAAAAAAGGACTGATTCAAAAACGAACCGGAAAACTAATTCCCGCGAAAATTCCTGTGGAGAAAGTTCCGCGAAAAATTCACAAACTAACCTCTGAACAACAAGCCGTTTTTGAACAAATTGAACAAAAAAAGTGTCCGTCACTTTTATTTGGAGTGACAGGAAGTGGAAAAACAGAGATTTATAAAAATCTCGCGAAAAAACACAGTTTAGACGATAACGATGGACAAACTTTATTTTTATTGCCAGAAATTGCGCTAACTCCGCAGTTGCTAGCGGAATTTCGCGGGATTTTCGGAGACAAAATGGCAGTTTGGCATTCTAAATTATCCGTTGGTGAAAAAATTCAAGAATGGGCGCGTTGTGTTTCCGGTGAGGCAAAAATCCTGATTGGTGCGCGAAGCGCGGCTTTTGTCCCTTTGCAAAACCCGAAACTGATAATTTTGGACGAAGAACACGAGTGGACTTTTAAATCTGAGTTTTCACCGCGAATTTGGACGCACGATTTAGCGGAAAAAATCGCGGGGAAATTTTCCGCGAAATTAGTGTTTGGATCAGCCACTCCGCGCGTTGAAAGTTTGGTAAAATGTGAAAATAACGAATGGGATTTGGTTACTTTGGACAAACGCGTGACAGAAGTACAGATGCCCGAAATTTCGTTTATTGATTTGAAAAATGAGGCAAAAAAAGGAAATTACGGACCAATTTCCGAAAAACTGGCGGAAGAAATTCAGAAAATTCTCGCGAAAAAAAAGCAGGGAATTTTGTTTTTAAATCGGCGCGGATTTTTTGGCTCAACAACTTGTAAAAAGTGCGGAACTACGCTGGAATGTCCCGATTGTTCGTTTCCAATGAAGGTTCACCGCAATCCCGCGAAAGAAATTTTACTCTGTCATGTTTGCGGGTTTATGAAAAATTTTCCTCAAACTTGTCCTGAATGCGGTGAAAAAGATTTCGAATTTCGCGGTTGGGGAACGCAACAGCTGGAAGAAATTTTGAAAACACAGTTTCCAAAATTGCGAGTTTTGCGGGCGGACGCGGATTCCACACGGAGAAAAAACGGATTCCGCGAAATTATGGAAAAATTCCACAATGGCGAAGCCGATATTCTTCTCGGCACGCAGATGATTGCCAAAGGTTTGGATTTTGAGAATGTTGATTTAGTTGGTGTAATTCTCGCGGATATTGGACTTTCTTTACCGGATTTTCGCGCAGAAGAACGAGTTTATCAGCTTCTCACGCAAGTTGCGGGGCGCGCCGGACGACGGAAAAATCGCGGGAAAATTCTGATTCAGACTTTTCGGCCGGAGGAAAAACTTTTTAAATTTGTCAAAAAACATGACACCGCGAATTTTTTGCAATGGCAAAAAAGTCATCGCGAGCAAATGCAAATGCCCCCTTTTATCAGTTTGGCGAAAATAACTTTTTCTCGTCGTGAAAAGCAGAAAGCGTTTCAGTTGGCGAAAAATTTCGCGGGATTTTGTCAGGGGAAATTAGGTAAAGAAAAAGTAGATTGGGCGCCTGCTTTTTTTCCGCGAAGTCATAATCAGTATCATTTCCATGTTTTTATTCGCTTAAATTCCCGCGAAAAATTGATAAAATTTCTCCACGAAACAGAAATTCCAAAACCTGCGAAAATTGATATTTTACCAGTTAGTCTGTTGTAGGTTTTTTTCGAAAAACTTTAGAAACCCGTCCTATCAATTTAGTTCTTAATTTTTGAGGAGTAGTAGGTTGCTTGTTATCAGATAAAAATAATGGAATATTTAAATTTTCAATTAAATTTTCCAAAGATTCATTTACTCCCTGTTTACTTATTTTGTCAACAGGAAACACATTATTTATTGTTTTTAACCCAAGTAAACCACTGACATATCTTTCTTCTTTAGTAAGCAAAGTAGTTATAACTATCATATTCTCGTGGGGCTTGTTTTTCATTTTTTCTAGCAAATTTCTTACGTTTTTTAAATTTTTTTTAATTTCTTTTTTTTCTTCTTCTGTTTTTTCAGGAATTTGCATAGTTAAATAAAGTTCCATTCTTTTCAGAATATCATTAACAAGTTTTATTTGTTCTTGTTCTCTAGTTTCTAGTCTATGTGGTGGCATATCTGTTCTCATTTTTTTTTAATTTATTTATAAAAATTCCGCTATATTAGAATTAAATAAAAGAAAGAGTCAAATTATTATTTTGGTTTTTGTTATAAAATTTCGCGAAAATTTATTTGAAATAATATATAATCACTTTGATGATTATTTTAACTCTCAATCCCGGTTCAACCAGTGTAAAATTCTCACTTTTTAAATCCCGCGAAAAAATTTTTCATGAGG
>CAZYIR010000162.1:0-2003 GCA_964647165.1 uncultured Candidatus Peribacteria bacterium | reverse complement strand
ATGTTAAATCCGGGCGCACTTTGTGAAGACGGGCGTTATGTTGTTTTGAACTTAGAGACGATGAAAGGGATACAAAGGTTTTTTAATGAAATTTATTGAGCCAATAGGGGATACCTCAGTTAAGCAACGCTTATCTGATTCATTTAAAATAAAAAGCGTCTCGCTTTTGATAGAAAATACAAAATCTTGAGGAGTTAGTTCAGAATTATTTTTGATAGCACAACGAACATTTTCATGTATTTCAAACGCGTAAAATTGTAATTGAATTCGTTTTTTTTTATTGGTAAGAAAAAACATAGATTTATCGCGAGTGACCTCATATTCGTCAATTTCAAATAAGTTTTTTTTTAAACTTGTTTATGAGTTTTTTATCGATTTTTAGCATTTTGGTATAAAATTTTCGCGGAAAAATGACTTATTAAGCAACTTTCTTCTTAAAAGATAAGGGTGGGATTTCGTTTAACTTTTTTGATTTCTTTGTATCTATTAGAAACAAAGTTTTTCCATCAGTGTCAATTTTTAAATCTTCTGGATTTATTTCTTCTCGCATAGCTTCCATTACAGCTTTTTTGAGTTTTTTAGTAACGAAATAAATAGCCTTTTTGCCTATACCAAGTGTAATAATGTCATCATTATACCTCTCTAAAAGAGGTTTTATGGGGATATGGGGATTTGGTTGTAGTAATAATCAAAATTTTCTTTTATAAGTTTATTCTACTTGTATTTTGCTTATTGTCAAGTTTTTCCGCGAAATTATTCCCCAAACCGCCATAACCGGCAGGAATATTAATGGAAAGAAGAGTGAATTCACAAAAGTCGCGTGAACGATTAACGCAGAAAATCCCGCGAAAAAACCAAGATAAATAGGATTTTTGTCTCGCCAGTAGTTTTGCCAACTTAGTCGTAAAATATTTCCTAAAAAAAGCAGGTAAAGTAAAAACCCAATAATTCCGGTGGTCACCAAAATCGTTAAATGCGTGGAATCCGCGCCACCAGCCGAGAAATATCCTTCATCAACAATTCCTTCTTCTGCTGCGATATAACGATAAGTATTGTAGCCAATTCCCGCGAATTTATTTTTTTCAAAAAGCGTATAGCTTTTTTCCCAATTTTGTATTCGTAATTTCGCGGTGGGATCAATTTCATCTGTATCTTGGAAAACTATTGAGGCGAAAGTACCCGCGAATTCTTCTACCCTTTTAGTTGCTCGCTCGCTACTAAATATCCCGATTATTGCTATAATTATCGCTAATAAAATTATTTTCCAGTCTTTAAAAAAGAAAAATATTAATAATCCAAACCCTGCGGCAAGATATCCACTTCGTGAAAAAGTAAGAAATAATGCGGCGACAGAAGAAAGTATTAGCAATGCCAGTAATTTTCGCGGAATTTTAACAGTCCCCTGATAAGGGGATTTAGGGGTTTGGTCATACCATTTAGCAATACTTATCGGCAATAAAAATCCCAAAAATCCCGCGAGATAATTTGGATCTAACCAAGTTCCCAAAAGTCGTCCAATATGTGGATCCCAGCCACCTTCGGTAGAAAATTTTGAGATATCGGGAATAAGAAAAAATTGCAAAAATCCCAGAAAAACTATCACACCACTAATCAAGAAAAATCCCGCGAAAAAATTAATTTTACTCTCTTTTCCAGCAAAAGAAGGTTGAGATGAGGTGGTTTGAAAAATATCCATTGTTGCCCAACCAAAAATAAAAAGCGAAATGAGTCTGACAAGATAAGAAAACGATAAAACTTTTTCTTTCAATCCCAAATCCCACGCACCGATAAGCCAACTAATCAACGCCCAAAATAAAAACAGCAAACCCAATCCAATCCATTTATTTCGCGGGAATTCCTGGTTTTTTAAAATTTTTCCGCCCACCCAAAGTACCGCGAAAATTGGCAAAATTATGTCGCTGGCCATTATTCCCACACCACCGAAATTAATTCGCGCTAACATTCCGGGGATAAGGAGGAGTAGACAGAGCCAAAAAAGTTTT
>CAZYIR010000161.1:0-1607 GCA_964647165.1 uncultured Candidatus Peribacteria bacterium | reverse complement strand
CCTAATCATAACAAAAGTGGAAATAATTCCAATTCGCCTTTCCCAAAGATTTGGAGACAACACCATTTTATCCAAAACCTTTTCCGGATACAATTCATCCCAAATCGCTTGTCCTAAAATATAATGAGCGGACAAATCCACCAAATCCCAATTATTAATCTGTCTTTTATGTTTCAAATAAAAAGTTACAATCCTTTTTTGAATTTGTTTATTTTTTTGTTTAAGGGCTTGTTTATTTTGATTAACTAAAATCAACAACGCCAGCAGTCGTTCCTCGTGAATTTTAGAATACAATAACTGTTTCAATATCCTCAAGTCAACTTCAGGAAACTTTTTGACCACTTTTCTAATATTTGGTACTCGTACTCCAATAAAAATATCTCCCTCTCCATACTCACCTTGACCGGTCTTAAAAAACCACTCATTACTTTGCTTCCTTTCTTTGCTCGCATACTTGCGCAATTCTTTTTTGATTTCAGTTAACATAATACTATTTGTCGGGATGCCGGGAATCGAACCCGAGCTACACGCACCCCATGCGTGCGTACTACCTTTATACTACACCCCGTTTAAACTTTTTTAACTATCCCTCCCGTCCTTGCCAATCATTTAATACTCTTTCCACTTCACTCAACAAAACTTCTTTGGATAATGTTTCTATCGCCAAATAATCCGACGGGTTATCCTCTATGCCAGCGGAAGGTATTATTTCCGGACAACTTACACTAAAAAAATGCATCGCACCATTCAGGTGTTTTTTACTGATATCAAATCTAATTCTGATACCGGGATATTTTTCCCCTAACTGTTCCGTCACTTCTTTAGCCAAATGATTTTTCCAATTCTGAAGTGTTTTCTCTACTTGCCTCTGCAAACTTTCTTCTGATAAATCCAACACGGCAATGGTTGTGGGTTTTTGTTTAAGAATTAACGGCTCCACCCAAATATCAAACAAATAACTTTCCGGAATATTGTTTCGTTCATCACCGCTCTGAATTGTCTTTGCTTCTATGTGTAAAGTTGGATAAAGTTTTTTCATTTTTTCTTCAACTGTTTTTCCCAAACTTTTCATTCTTTCTTTCTCATTTTGTTCTCTCTCAGTTGACACATTAAGCAATTTGCCTTCTGACATAGCTTTAGAATTAACTTATTATTTTTTAAAAACCACCTTTATTGGAAAAATAATTACCGCTCGCCAAATTCTTTTCCAACGATATTTTGGCTCCACCATTAACCTCCATAACCATTCTAACCCAAATTGACGAAAAAATCCAGGTGCCCGTTTAATTTTACCGGTCAAGAAATCAAAGCTTCCGCCCACTCCCATGACAATTTTTGCTACACTTCGTAATTGATACAAAAATATTTCTTGTTGCGGAGCACCGAGAGAACAACCAGAACTTTACTTTTGGTTCCTTTAAAAAGTAGGGATTCCGAACATGTTGCCAAAGCTTTTGCTCGTGTTATGAAAAAATTACCTAAAGAAATGAAATTAACAATGACCTATGATCAAGGAAGAGAAATGGCTCAACACCATATTATTACTAAAATGACCGGAGTTAAAGTGTATTTTGCCGACCCTCGTTCTCCTTGGCAAAGAGGAACAA
>CAZYIR010000160.1:0-2235 GCA_964647165.1 uncultured Candidatus Peribacteria bacterium | reverse complement strand
GTTTTCCCGGAAGCTGTCGGTCCCAAAATTTCCACAACACCAAGTGGATTCTGTGCTAAAAATTCGCGGAGTTTTTCTTTAATCTGATTATTTGACAAAATTTTCGCGGGACTAACGACTTCTAATGGCGAAGATAACATTTAAAAAGTTGGAGTTTCACTAATATCGTGTAAAATTCTAACGATTTTTTTATAAATCTCAAAACACAAATCTTTATCATTAAATGGTAAAATAAAATCTCCGCGAAATTTTAAAAAAAATAAAAGTTCCCATAGTTTAGTGGAAGAACAACTCCCTCCTAAGGAGTAGACCCCAGTTCGATCCTGGGTGGGAACACCAGAAATAAATTATTTCGCGAAATTTAGTTAACTTTTCAGGTAAAACCACTATAATTTCCGCGAAATTTTATCTTAGAGAAATGTGTGGAATTTTCGCGATATCTGGAACAGACAATAATGCCGGTGAAAAAGTTCTTGCCGGATTAAAAAAACTGGAATATCGCGGTTACGATTCTTGGGGGATTGCTCTGAAGCCAAAGCTGCAAAACGAAAAAATAATTATCACTAAAGCGGTTGGAAAAATCTCCAACATTAACCAAAATTTCGCGGAAGCTACCGAAGCTTTTGGACACTCTCGTTGGGCAACTCATGGTGGAGTGACGCAAGCCAATGCTCATCCGCACAAATTTGGAAAAGTGACTTTGGTGCATAACGGAATTTTTGAAAACTATGCCGAAGAACGAAAACTTTTTACGGAAAAATTTTTATCAGAAACTGATTCAGAAGTTATTGCCGCCCTATTAAATCAAAACATTAAAAAACTTAAAAAATCAAGTCCGGACTTGGTAAATGACAAAATTTCGCGGGATTTGGTTTTTGACGCTATTGCCGAAACAGTGAAAAAAATTGAAGGAAGATTTGCGATTTTAGTTTTTGTGGAAGGAGTTGACGGAATTTTCGCGGCACGACGCGGATCACCTTTAATTCTTGGTCGCGGAAAAAATGAAACTTTTATTGCGTCAGATATTCCCGCGTTTTTGAAATACACAAATGTCGTAAATTATCTCGACGATGATGAAATGGTTTGGGTTCATCAGGGAGAAGTTGTTTTTCAAAACATGAAGTCCCGCGAAATTATTGAAAAACGGGACATCGAAGTGCCATGGAAAGAAGAAGAAGCCGAAAAAGGTGATTTCCCTCACTTTATGATTAAAGAAATTTTTGAACAAAAAGAGACCATCGCACGGGCAATAAATCACTCTGATAAAGATTTATTGAAAGCAGCAAATTTATTGAAAGATTGTAATGGGGCTTATTTTATTGCTTGTGGAACAGCTCATAAAGTTGCCATGGCTGCTGAATATTTTTTCGCGAGAATTTCCGGACGAAAAATAAATGTTGTTCCAGCCAGCGAAATGCCAGATTTTGAAAGATTTATTAATGAAAAAACCGCGGTTATCGCGATTTCTCAGTCTGGAGAAACTGCCGATGTTTTGGAAGTATTGGAAAGAAGCAAACAAAAATCCGCGAAAATTTTAGCTTTAACGAATGTCGAAAGTTCATCAATGGCACGATTAGCCGATGTTCATTTAGCAATAAATGCCGGCCCAGAAAAAGCGGTTGCTTCGACTAAAGCGGCAACTTCTCAAATGGCTTTAGCGTTTTTATTGGCTTACGCCGACTCCGAAATTCGCGGGGTTTCCAAAATTAATATTGGGCGAGAAATTTTACGGTCTACCGCAGCAAATATTAATGATAATTTAAATCCACGCTACGAAGAACACATTCGTGAAATCGCGCGAAAATTACATACTGAAAATAAATTATTTATTATTGGACGCGGGACTTTGTACCCGATGGCTCTGGAAGCCGCGATAAAAATTCAAGAAGTTTCTTACATTCCGGCACTAGCTTTTGCCGCTGGAGAATTGAAACATGGGCCGATTGCTTTGATTGAAAATGGCACTCCGTGCATCGTTATGGGAAGTGATCCTGAAACAATTTCCAATGCGACAGAGCTAAAATCTCGCGGAGCGAGAATCATCGGCGTTTCGACAAAAAATAGTGATGTTTTTGATGAATGGATTCGGGTGGCGGATTGCGACGGCGCGCAAGCGATTGCTTCGGTTATTCCTGTGCAGATTCTCGCTTATCATCTCGCGATATTTCGCGGACTTGATCCAGATATGCCGAGGAATTTGGCGAAGAGTGTGACGGTGAAGTAAAAATTTTCGCG